>DATJYJ010000387.1:0-4369 GCA_035578025.1 Verrucomicrobiia bacterium | reverse complement strand
GCATCGATCTCTGGGAGACCGAATACCTCCACATCATGGACGGCGCGGAAGCGATCGTCGACTGGTACAAAGGCACCGGCATGCGGCCCTTTCTGGAAGCCCTCGTCACCGAGGCGGAGCGCGCCCGCTTCGCCGCCGACTGCCTCCAGGCCATCCGCTCCGTCTATCCGCCGCGCCCCGATGGGAAAGTGCTTTTTCCTTTCCGGCGCCTCTTTGCTATTGCTTGCCGCTAGTTCCGTTCCTTGCGTGCCCGGTCAAGATGTTTGATCAGGATGACCTCGTTCCCTTTCTCGGAGTAGATCACTTCGTCCACGAGATTCTTCGTCAGCAGAATGCCGAATCCGCCCGGCCGCAATCCCTGTGCTTCCCGGTGTGTGAGGTGCCCGCACGGATCCTCCGGCGCGTTCGAAACCGCCGCGTGCGGAATCTCGTTCAGAGAGAAACCTTCGCCTGGATCTCGAATCCTGCACGAAACCGCGCGGCTCGATCGAAGGTACGAGATTTCCACGTATTCATTCGGATCGAACCGCCCGCCATGTTCCATCGCGTTGAGCAGCATTTCGCGAAACGCCGTGCTCAAATGCGCCCGGTCCGCCAGCGCCAGGTCCTCTCCAATCTCGTCGACGAACTGCACCAGCCGCTCGGCTGTCGTGTGGTCGCATCGCACCGACAGGCGGATCCACGCCGGAGTCGCCGACTCCAGTTCGATGCCGTCGTCCCAGGCCGGAGCTTCCAGAGCTTTTTGCAGCATGTCCTCGAGTTGTGACGGCACGAAGGGCGCTGTGAAATAACTGAACGCGTTCTCGCGCATGGCTGCGATCACGGCCTCAGGGGCGCCGGCGCCAGTGAGAATGATGACTCGGGTGTGCGGATGAATACGCCTGATTCTTCGGAGCAGGGCGACGTCCTCCGTGCCCGAGGTCTTCTCGCTCGTAACCACTACGTCGAAATGCCTGCCCTGAACCGCCGCCAGGGCTGCCTCGTTGCTCGGGACATGCTCCACCTTCCACTTCGCCTCGCTGGCGATCTTTCGGATCAGCGCGTCGATCTCGGGGTTGGCATCGACGATCAGCACGGCCTCTTGCGAACTCTTGGCGGTATCTGGCGTGTCCGGCATGCTGCGGCCCCTCAAACCTGTCGAAGACGATGCCCGGTCTGTCCTGATGATTTATTATTTTGCGCCTGGGCACGCTTGCTCCTTGCGTGCCGCGATCAATGCGAGCCGCTCTGGAGCAGGAACCTTGCCATCTTGTATTCCAGGTAGTGGTTCCACTTCGTCTCCAGCACTTGCTGCAGCCGCCGGTCCCGCGCTTTCACGTCTCCTTTGGCCTCGGCCAGCAGGGCGTCGTAGAAATACGCTTCGCAAAGCATCGCCCGCCGCGGCATCGGGAGGTAACGGAAATCGGAGTTGGCGTAGGCTGCTTCCGTTTCCAGCCCGGCGAAAATATCGTCGGGTTTGACCTCGCCGAGATAGTAACCGATCAGCATCTCGCGCCAGGCGCTTTCATCCCCTCCCCGTAATCGCTCCCGCCAGCGGGACCGGTCGGCGCCTGCCCACCGCTGCCTGACCACCTGAAGAGCCTCGTCCTGGGCCTGCCCTCCGAGATGCGCATAAAGCATCATCGCGATGTAGGGGACGTAGGGATGGTCCGTCTCCAGAAACTTCAGACCGGTCTCCTCGAAATCCGAGTCGTGCATGAGAATCTTGCCCATCGCCGCCATAAAGAGCATGTCGGAGTGTGTGTCGCTGTCGGCGTTCACTTCTGCCCGGCGAAGTGCCTCCTGTGCCACCGTCCTCGCTTCGGAGTACTTGCCCAGAAAGAGATTCGCCCAGAAATCCAGCAGGTACAGCTCCGGATTGTCGCCGTCCTTCGGCACCGCCATGGCCTGCCGTGCCATCGCGTGGGCTTCCTGGTAGCGGTCGGTGTCCAGTTCCGCTTCCACCAGGTCGGTCAGGGCCTTGCTCTTGATTCCGGGTACCGGCGACGATCCCAGCCTGCGAAGGATCTCTTCGCATTCGGTCCAGTGGTCTCCCGAACCTACCCTGGAGAGATACGCCAGAGCATTGGCCCTGGAATAGAGAGCCCAGTCGCGTGCCCAGGTCCGGTCCGCGGACGAGAGGGTACTTGCCGGAATTCTCTTCTCCAGTTGCCCGGCGAGGTCCAGCGATTGCTGGAGTTCTTCTGCGCGCTCGTGGTTGCTCAGCATGACGGCGAGCTCCACCGAGGTGCGGACGTCCTGGCGGGCTGCCGCCAGTTCCTTCAGGATGTTCCACGACCACTCTTTGGGGCCGGGCTTCTCCAGGAGCTTCTCCGTGTCCTGATACATCTTCCAGGCATCGTCGGTGTTCATGCGCGAGATGGCACTCTTCAGAAATGTCTCGGCGCTTTGCCTGGTTTCCAGCGAATCCGTGAATGGCTGATAATCCTCGAGGGCTTCGAGTGCCAGCCACCCGCCCTCGGCGGCAGGCCAATCCCCGGCCGCCCCATGCCGTTTCATCAGGTCCTTCTCGAGCGCCAGCCTCCTTTCATGCAGATTCGTGGGATACGACGCCAGAAGGCAGAGCTTCAGATGCCGGGTCTGCTCCTGGCCCATGTCGTTGCCATAGGCGCTGAGAAAATCTTCCAGATCCACCTGCTTCGTCAGCGACAGGCGGGCCTTCATCGGATCGGTACATTCGTCCGTAAATCTGTGCAGATCGATGGCTCGCAGGCTGCCAGGGTAAGCCGCCAGGAAAGACTGTATCGCAGCGTTGCGATCCGCCTGGACCGCGCCGGCGAAGGTCTTTCCGGCGTCCTCCAGGCTGCCCGCCTCTACCTGCGCGATTCCCCGGGCGATTTGCGCGGATACGGCCTGGTTCCCGCCCTGCGCGGTGACGGGCTTCAAGCGCGCCCGCTGCGTCTGCCGAAGTCCGTCGGTCATAGCCGCGGCGGAATGCGCATCGGCGGTTTCCGACCAGAATACGAGAGAGCGGAGGAGCCAGTCCAGGTGCCGGAGACTGTCCTCGGCCGGTACCGCAACCGGGTCCCCGTCTTTGGCTGCACGCCGTTGCGCGAGTTCCTCCGCGGATGGACGCAGGACGGCTCGCATCATGACCTTGATATCGGTCATGGAATACCGCTTCAGTGCCAGCCAGGTCTTTAGCGAATCGTCTGCGTCGGGACCCAGCCCGTTCACCTCTTCCTGGCTCAGCAGGGTGCTTCTCAGGCCTTCGGCGCGAAATCGTAGCGCCGCCATCATCCGATCCGGCGCCGTATCGGCAGTGGTCACGATGGGTTGGGCTTCGGAATCCGTCGAAGTCTGGTTGAGCACCTCGATCCGAAAGGCATCGGGCCCGCCGGCCAACAGGTCGTCCTGCTGGCTGGAAGGATAGCTGATGCGCGGCAGCGGGACGCCGAACTTGCGGAAGAAATCGTAAGCCAGCGCCTCGCGCCGCTCGACAAACGAATGGCTCGGCCGGCCAAACCGTGATTGAATATTCCGGCCTGCGAAGAGCCGGATGGCATAGTAATCCGCGGAAGGCAGGTACCGCAGGCGTGGATCGTTGACGTCCTCGCCCGGCTGCTTGCCCCGAACCGTCGCGGCCTTCTTGGCATCGCCTTTCGTTGGATCTGTTTTCCAGGCGCCGTTCAGGTTCGGCAGGGGCGCCTCCGGATTCTCCAGGGATGTCTTCACCAAAGCCGCTGCCTGCTCCGAGGTCGCGTACGGATAGGAAGCCAGTCCGTCCAGCGTTGCCTCCAGGGTGGTCAGCGGTAGGCCGAGTTTCACGATTGCGATCAGATCCTGGGGCAGCCGCTCGCCGCGTGCCGCGCGCGCCTCGTAAACGATCGCGGCGTGGCGCTTTTCTACGCGTTTCAGGAGGAGATCCACTACCTCAGGGGTCAACAGTGCCTCGGGTCTCTTGCGTAACTCGTTGGCGAGGATCAGCGCCGGCAGGCCGCTGGCGTCCATGGCTAGTTGGCCGGAGACCTTCCACACGGGCAACGACCACCGCGGGACAATCCACCATCTCCCGCCGTCGTCCAACTCCGTGATCTTGTTCCAGTCGCGGTAGCGATTGAAAAATTCCAGTGCGGTTCCCGACAAACGGGTCGAAGAGATGATCGCATCCTTCTCGCGTACATTGCTCTGGATGGTCAGGTCGAAGGGAAGCTTCAGCTTGGCGCCGGTCACCCGCAACACGCGCATCGGCAGGGGGTCAGGCGTGACATCGATCCGCTCGGGAGCGGGAATGCCCCATTCCTGGGCCATCGTCTCCGCGCGCGCCCGCCACGCATCGCTCAGATATTGCCGGTCCACGTTGAGCAGGGTAGAGAAGTGCAGTTCGATCGGCGAATCGGACGCCGGGGCTGCCGCTCCCGACGTGGCG
>DATJYJ010000386.1:0-2486 GCA_035578025.1 Verrucomicrobiia bacterium | reverse complement strand
AGGGCATCGTCGCGCAGCATGCCGCTGCCGTCGTCGGCGATGCGGATGAGGCGTCGGCCGCCGGATTCGACCTCGATACGGAGATCGCGCGCGCCCGCGTCCAGCGAATTTTCGAGGAGCTCTTTAACGACGGAAGCGGGGCGCTCCACAACCTCTCCGGCGGCGATTTTGTTGGCGACCTGGTCGGGTAGGATGCGGATGCGGCCCATGCGTAAGCATCAACTATAACGCGGGTCGCGCTTTGGTTTACTCGATGCGGAGCGCTTCGACCGGCGACACATTCGTTGCCCGGCGCGCGGGAACATACGCGGCCAGGAGCGCCGCGGCGATCAGGATCAGCGGAACGCCGAAATACGTGACGGGATCGAGCGGGCTCACCTCGAACAGCAGCGCCTTCATGAGGCGCGTAAGCGCGGCTGCCGCGGCAAGACCGCACACCGTGCCTACCAGAGCCAGGCGGAAACCATACCCGAGAAACATGCGGCGGACGTTGGTTTGCGGCGCCCCAAGCGCGATGCGGATGCCGATCTCGCGCGTGCGCTGCGAGACCGAGTAGGAAAGCACGCCGTAGATGCCGATCAGGCCCAGCAGCAGTGCCATGCTGCCGGCGATGCCGACAATCGTCAGCGTAAACGAGGTCCGCGCCATGGAGCGGTCGTAGATGGTACGCATGCTGCGCGGGTTGGAGATCGGCAGATCGGGATTCACGCTCCAGATGACCTCGCTCACCTCTCTCAGGAAGGCCGGTGTCCCGGTGCGCGGGCTGCGAATGGCGAACGCCACGTAGCGCTCGCCGACCTCCGGCAGGCTCCAGAAGTTGGTGCGGTAGAGAGGCCAGTAGACCACCTTGGACGCCGGCCGGTCCACGCCGTCGTCGCGATCGTTTCCGGTGACGCCGACGATCTCGCGCCACACGCCCTTGGGATTCTCGCGCACGCGCTTGCCTAATGCGGCGGCTGGCGATCCCCACAGCTCGCGGGCGAGGTTGTCGCTTACCAGCACGACCTTCCGCGCTTCGAAGATGTCCGTCCAGGTCAGATCGCGCCCCGCCAGGATCGGGTTGCCCATAGTCTTCAGGTAGTCCGGCGAGACCGACTTATAGCGGCGGAGGGTGGGCAACTCTCCTTCCGCGTAAACGCGGCCCTCGACGAAGATCGGGTCGTTATCGATGTTCCCGTCCATGGTCACCGAATTGGTGAGCGCCGCGGAAGCCACCTGCGGCAGGGCCTCGATCCGGCGCTTGATTTCGGCCTCCATCCGGATCGCGTCGAGCGCGCTGGAAACCTGCGCTTCGGGGATGGAGATCCGCAGAGTGAGGATTTCCTCGGGGCGTGTAAAACCGGGCGACACGTGGCGCATTGCTACGAACGTGCGGATCATGAGTCCCGAACCGACCAGCAGTACCAGTGCCAACGCCACCTGGGCCGCCACCAGAACACTGCGCGCGCGATGCCGTTCGC
This sequence comes from Verrucomicrobiia bacterium, assembly GCA_035578025.1. Classification (GTDB taxonomy): domain Bacteria; phylum Acidobacteriota; class Terriglobia; order Bryobacterales; family Bryobacteraceae; genus Solibacter. The sequence continues at coordinate 1,026 of DATJYJ010000386.1, read as the reverse complement.
GTCCTTCACTGGCACCCCTGCCGCCATCGCGCAGGGAGCCGGCGAGCCGCGGCCCGGCGTACTTCCACACCGGGACCAGTCCGAACAGCAGGCCGCACACCAGCGACACCGCGAACGCGAACAGGAGCACGGGAAAATCGATGGTCAAATCGTGCAGGCGCGGCAGGTTTGCCGGACCGTAAGCCACCAGGGCGCGCACCGCGGAATCGGCCAGCAAAGCTCCCAGCGCGCCGCCGAGAAGCGCCAGGGTCACGCTTTCCGTAAGAAGATCGCCGGCGATGCGCCGGCGCCCCGCGCCCAAAGCGGCGCGGATGGCGAGTTCGTGTTGCCGCCCTTCGGCCCGGACCAGCAGCAAATTGGCCACGTTGGCGGACGCGATGAAGAGCACCAGACCGACGCTGCCCATCAGGACCCAGAGCACCTTGCCGGTATCGCCCACCACGTCGTCTTTGAGCGGGATCACGCGCGGCGCCATGCGCGAGTCCGCAAACACGCGCACGCTCATTCCGGGCGCGGGGGGAAACTTTGAGAGCGTCAGCGGCAGCACGCGCGCCACATCGGTATTGGCCGCGGCCAGGCTGATACCGGGCTTGAGCCGTGCTACCGCATCCCACGAGAAGTTGCCGACGAACGCGGCGGCGCGGTCGAGCTGGAGCGGGACAAACATGGCCGCATCCGTGTCCAGGAAACGGAAATCACGCGGCATCACGCCGACGATCTCGCATTGGCGCGCGTCCACCACGATATCGCGGCCGATCACCGACGCGTCGCCGCCGAATCGCCGCTGCCAGTATCCCCAGCTCAGGAGGGCTTTTTGCGGAGCGCGCGGCGCATCCTCTTCGCGAGTGAACCAGCGGCCGAGAATTGGGCGCACACCCAACGTGGGCAGCACGCCATCGGTCATTACGACGACGGGCACGCGCTCGGGATCGCCGCGTCCCGTGATGTTGACGGATCGCGAGGCCCAGATGCCGATGTCTTCGAAAGCGCGCGCTTCTTCGCGGATGGTGAAGTAGGTGGCCGGCG
>DATJYJ010000385.1:0-19277 GCA_035578025.1 Verrucomicrobiia bacterium | reverse complement strand
CTCGACCAGCCGCTTGGCCTTTTCAATCACCATCTCAGCCACCTGCACGTGGCGCGTGGCCGGCTCGTCGAAGGTCGAGCTGATGACCTCGCCGCGCACGCTGCGCTGCATGTCGGTGACTTCTTCGGGGCGTTCGTCGATCAGCAGGACGATGAGCGAAACTTCCGGATGATTCGTAGTGATGGAGTTCGCGATGGACTGCAACAGCATCGTTTTGCCGGTACGCGGGGCGGCGACGATCAGGCCGCGCTGGCCCTTGCCGATGGGGGTCAGAAGATCCATCACGCGGCCGGAGTAATTCTCCTTGACCGTTTCGAGCTTGACGCGCTCGTTGGGATAGAGTGGCGTCAGGTTGTCGAAGAAGATCTTGTTGCGAGCTTCCTCGGGTGGCTCGAAGTTGATGGCGTCGACTTTGATCAGCGCGAAGTAGCGCTCGCCTTCTTTGGGCGGGCGGATCTGGCCGGAGATGGTGTCGCCGGTGCGGAGGTCAAAGCGGCGTATCTGCGAAGGCGAGACGTAGACGTCGTCGGGACCGGGCAGGTAGTTGTACTCGGGCGCGCGCAGGAAGCCGAAGCCGTCCGGCAGGCACTCGAGCACGCCTTCGGAGAAGATGAGACCGCTCTTCTCGGCCTGGGTCTGCAGGATTTTGAAGATCAGCTCCTGCTTGCGCAGGCCGGCGGCGCCGGCGATCCCCATATCTTTGGCCACCTGGTTGAGCCTCTGGATGCTCATGTCCTTGAGCTCCACCAGGTCGAGCGTGGGCGCTCCGCCTTTGGCCGCGGCGGCCGAGCCCTGCTTGCGCCGCTGCGCTCCCGGATGGCTCTCCATCGGAGGCGGCCCGCCCGCATCGGCGGCCGGAGGAGCCGTGTTCGCCGGCGGTGCTGGCGCGGGTGGCGGCGCGACGGCTGGAGCCTTCGCCTCGGCTGCGGGCTTCGGTTCCGCCGCCGGTTTGGCTTCCTTCGGCTCCTTGCCCTCGGCCGCTTTTCCGTCGGCGGGCGGCGCTGCTACGGCAGCGGCCGATTTCGAAGCGCGCTCCTTGTGCGGCTTGTCGTTTTCGGTGGGAGCAGCCTGTTTCTCGGCCGCTTTTTCGGTGGGCTTTTCGCTGTTTTCCTGCGGTAAGGCGGTGTTTACCGTGTTTGAAGTGTTTTCGTTATTGCTTGCCAAATTTCCCTCACTCCCCGGCCGCTCAGGGCCGAGAACGGCAGCGGCTCCACGCCTTCCTTGCGGATCGCGGCGAGTCCGTGCTCTTGCTCAGATTGATTCAACTTGTCTACCTTTGTGGCGACTACCAGGTACGGCCTGTCATGATGCTCGAGCCACCGTTTCAGGTCGAAGTCTTTCTCCATCCATCCGCGGCGCGCATCCAGCACGATGAGAGACAGTCTCAGGGTCTCCCTTTTCTGCAAATACTGCTCGATCAGAATCTTCCACTGCCCGGCAAACTCACGGGGCACGCGGGCGTAACCATAACCCGGCAGATCGACGAAATAAAACGCTCCGTCCACCCGGTAAAAATTAATCGTTTGTGTGCGACCCGGCGTGTTGCTCGTGAATGCCAGCCTCCGCTGCCCTACCAGCGCATTAATCAGGCTGGACTTTCCGACGTTGCTTCTCCCTAAAAATGCGATCTCCGGCAAGCGGTCGCTTGGAAACGTGTCCGGCTTGCCTGAGCTTACTACAAATTCGGCTTTCAAGGAACTCAGTGCGCGACCTGCTCCTCCGCCATCGGCTGCACTTCCACGCCGGCGGGTGTCATGGGCAACGCCACCAGCTCGCGCTCCAGCGCGATCTTCAGCACCTCGTCCATCGACTCGACAAAATGCAGCTTCATGGTGCTGCGGATGGCATCCGGAATGTCCGGCAGGTCCTTTTCGTTCTCCTTCGGAACAATCGCCTGGAGAATTCCGTGGCGATGCGCCGCCATCAACTTCTCCTTCAGACCGCCGATGGGAAGCACCTTGCCGCGCAGCGTGATTTCGCCGGTCATGGCCACGTCGCAACGCACCGGGATCTTGGTCAACGCGCTGCAAATCGTGGTGGCCATGGTGATGCCCGCGGAAGGCCCGTCCTTCGGAATCGCGCCCTCGGGAATGTGCAGATGCACGTCCAGGTTGCGGTAAAAGTCGCGCGGGATGCCCAGCAGCGGCGCGCGCGACCGGATGTAGCTCATGGCCGCCTGCGCCGATTCCTGCATCACTTCGCCCAGCTTGCCGGTGATGGTGAGCTTGCCTTTGCCTTCCATCAGCGTACACTCGGTGGTCAGAATCTGGCCGCCGACTTCCGTCCACGCCAGCCCGGTCGCGGCGCCGATTTCGTTCTTCTTCTCGGCGTTCAGGTCGCGGAACTTCCACGGCCCCAGCAGATCCTGCACCTTGGCGTCGTTGACCACCGCTTTGGAAAGCACCTTCTTCTCTCTGCCGCTTTCCGCGTTCACTACCTGGCGGGCGACCTTGCGGCACACGTTGCCGATCTCGCGCTCCAGGTTGCGCACGCCGGCCTCGCGCGTGTAGTACTGAATCAGGCTGCTGATGCCTTCGTCCTTGAAATCGATCTGGTCGGGGTTGAGTCCGGTGGCTTCCATCTGCTTCTTCACCAGGAAGCGTTTGGCAATCTCCATCTTCTCGAGCTCGGTATAGCCCGAGAGCCGAATCACCTCCATGCGGTCCTGCAAGGCCGGCGGGATGGTGTGCATCACGTTGGCCGTGGCGATGAAGAAGACCTGGCTCAGGTCGTACTCCACGTCCAGGTAGTGATCCACGAACATGAAGTTCTGCTCGGGATCCAGCACCTCGAGCAGCGCCGCGCTGGGGTCGCCGCGGAAATCCATGGACATCTTGTCCACTTCATCCAGCATGAACACCGGGTTGCGCGTCCCGGCCTTTTTCATCATCTGGATCACCTGGCCCGGCAGAGCGCCGATATAGGTCCGCCGGTGGCCGCGGATCTCCGCCTCGTCGCGCACGCCGCCCAGCGACATGCGCACGAACTTGCGCCCCGTGGCCTTCGCGATCGACATGCCCAGCGACGTTTTGCCCACGCCCGGAGGGCCGACGAAGCACAGAATGCTGCCTTTGGGATTCTTCACCAGCCGCCGCACGGCCAGAAACTCCAGGATGCGCTCCTTGATCTTCTCCAAGCCGTAATGATCGGATTCGAGCACCTTCTCGGCGTACTTGAGATCGCGAATTTCCTTGGACTTCTTCTTCCACGGCACCGCCAGCAGCCAGTCCAGGTAATTGCGGCTCACGGTCGATTCCGCGCTCATCGGCGGCATGTTTTCCAGCCGCTTGAGCTCCGCCACGGCCTTTTCCTGCGCGTCCGCCGTCATGCCCGCGGCTTCGATCTTCTTTTTCAGCTCGTCGATCTCGCTCTTCTCGCCGCGCCCCAGCTCTTTCTGAATCGCTTTGATCTTTTCGTTGAGGTAGTATTCTTTCTGCGCCTTCTCCATCTGGCGCTTTACGCGGCCCTGGATGGTGCGGTCCACGTTCAGCTTCTCGATCTCGATATCCAGCATCTCGGCCACGCGCGTCAGCCGGTCGATGGGATCGAAGATCTCCAGCAGCTCCTGCTTCTCCTCCGTATTGAGCTGGAGATTCGCACCTACCGTGTCCGCGAGCTTCCCCGGCTCGTCCACGCGGATGGCCGCGATCATGGTCTCGTAGTTCAGGTTCTGGCTGAGCTTGACGTATTGCTCGAAGAGGCTGGTGACACGCTGCACCAGGGTATCGAGCTGCGTGCCCGGTTCGACTTTGTACGCCGAAGTCTTCACGGTCGCGCGGAAGAAACCCTCGTCGTCCGATACCGAAATGACTCGCGCCCGCTCCACACCCTCCACCAGGACCTTGATGTTGCCGTCGGGCAGCTTCAGGCTCTGCACGATGTTCACAATGGTTCCCACCGAGTAGATCTCGTTGGGCCGCGGCTCGTCCACGGAAGCATCGTGCTGCGTGGCGAGGAAGATCTTCTTGTCCGCCGCCATCGCCTCTTCCAGCGCGCGCACGCTCGACTCCCTGCCGACCACGAAGGGTGTCATCATGTACGGGAAGATGACCACCTCGCGAATGGGCATCATCGGCAGTTTCCGGGTATCGGATTTTTCCTTTGAAGTAAGCATTGAAAATTCCCCAGCGGTATCCGCTCTCCCTCTCCCGGCCAAACGCCGTTCGCGGTTGCGGCTTGCTAACGCAGCTCCTTAACTTTGGGTCGGTAGCGGTTTGGTGAAAATTGCGGTTCGGTTGGACAGCGGCGGCTAACCGGCCTTTTCTAATATTGTAAGACTGATTTTCTGCGTCAGCACCATCTCTTTGGTGACCTGGAACTCCCGCACCTTCTTGTAGGAGGGGAGATAGTACATCAGATCCAGCATCAGGTCCTCGAGAATCATGCGCAACCCGCGCGCCCCCACTTTGCGGTCCATGGCCAGATCCGCGATAGCCTCGAGAGCCTCGTCGGTAAACCGCAAGCGCACGTTTTCAAACTCGAACAACTTCTGGTACTGCTTAACTATCGCGTTCTTCGGCTTGCTCAGAATCTGGATGAGCGCGCTGCGGTCGAGATCTTCCAGCACCGCATTCACCGGCAGCCGGCCGATGAACTCGGGAATGAAGCCAAACTTGATCAGGTCGATCGGCTGTACCTGGTTGAGCAGGTCGATATCCCGGCGCCCGCTGATCCCGGTGATATTGCTGGCGCGCGGCACGATCTTGCTTTCCTCTTCCTGCAGGAAGCCCATGCTCTTCTTGCCGGTGCGCCGCGCAATCACCTTCTCGAGTCCCACGAAAGCCCCGCCGCAGATGAACAGGATGTTCGTGGTATCCACCGGCGTGAATTCCTGGTGCGGATGTTTGCGCCCGCCCTGCGGCGGCACATTTGCCACCGTGCCTTCCAGGATCTTGAGCAGCGCCTGCTGCACGCCCTCGCCCGATACATCGCGCGTGATCGACGGATTTTCGTCTTTGCGGCAGATCTTGTCGATCTCGTCGATATAGATGATTCCCTGCTGGCACTTCTGGACATCTCCGTCCGCCGCCTGAAGCAGCTTCAGGATGATGTTCTCCACATCTTCGCCTACATACCCGGCTTCCGTCAGAGTAGTGGCGTCGACGATGGCGAACGGCACATCCAGGATTTTGGCCAGAGTCTGTGCCATCAGCGTCTTGCCGGTGCCGGTGGGGCCGATGAGCAGGATGTTCGACTTCTGCAGCTCCACGTCCGTGTTGCGCATCCGGTTCATGTGGATGCGCTTGCAGTGGTTGTACACCGCCACCGCCAGCTTCTTCTTAGTGGCCTCCTGCCCGATCACGTACTGATCGAGAAACTCTTTGACTTCCAATGGCTTAGGGATCTTGTTCGGGGTTCCTGACGGCGCCTCGACCTTGTCGTCCTCTAAGATCGAGTTGCAGACCGCGATGCACTCGTCACAGATATAGGCACGGGGGTAGTCGCTGGGGGAGGAGATCAACTTTCCGACTACGTCCTGGCTCTTATGGCAAAACGAACATCGCAAAGCGTCGTCGCTTCCGGCACGTTTCACGCGGTTCTCTCCTCCGCCCCGGGCTCAGCGCCGATGGGGTAGGGAACTACGGTCGATTTCGTTTCTATTATCACCTGAAATCCGGTTCGTTGGCAATGTGGTCTGGGGTTAGGGTAGTCACTAGTACGTCAAAGGTTAACGTTGAACGCCGGACGGAAAAATACGCTCAGTCCCCGGTCTTCCGGGCGTGCTCGAAAAGAAAATTGAGCGTTTTGTCCGTCTGAATATGATTGGCGATGCGGCCGAGGGTGCCGTCCTTTTCGAACTCCATGTGCACCGCGGCTACCGGCTTGCGCTGTTGGCGGGCCAACCGTTCCACTTCGCGGTCCACCTCTTCGCGGCTCGCGTAGATCGATTCCCGCTCGCTGATCTTGCCCAGCAGCAGCGAGGCTTTCACCTCCCTGACCGCCTTCTCGCGCTGCGTCTCCTTCACCTTGTCCCAGTCCAGCTTGAGTTGCCGCGGGTCTAGGCCCTGGCTGGCCATCGCCTGCAGGCTCTGTTCCACCCGGTTGCGGATCTGCCGGTCGACATACACCTCCGGCACCGGAAAATCGTGCCCATCCACCAGCTTTTCGACGATCTTGTTCTTGGCTTCCTGCTGCGACTCGTACTGCCGCTGCGCGAAGATCGCCTTCCGCACCGCTTCACGCAGTTCGTCCACCGTGCGATAGTCTCCCAGCTCCTGGGCGAACTCATCGTCCAGATCCGGCAGCTCTTTCTTCCGCAGTCCCTTGAGCGTGGCGTGGAACTTCACGGTCCGTCCGGCCAGACGCTGCGACCCGTAATCCGGTGGGTAGGCCACTTCGAACTCGCGCTCTTCGCCCGGCGTCACACCGCGCAAATTCTCGGTAAAGGGCTCCAGCGTATCCTTGCCTCCCAGCTCGAGCACCATCTCCTCCGTCCTGACCGGATCGCCCTCCACCCCGCCGATGCTCTCCAGCCCAACCACGGCAAAATCGCCGTCTTCGGCCGGCCGCGGCTCGATATTGACGTACTGGGCCTTCTGGTCCCGCAACTCGTCGATGCGCTGCGTCACGTCCTCGTCCGTGACCTCGGGATCGTGGTACGGAACCTCCACGTTTTTGTACTCGCCAAGCTCGATCTGCGGCACGACTTCAAACGTCGCCTTAAATCGCAGCGGTTCGCCCTCGTGAAAATGCACGTCGCTGATGTCTGGCGTCCCCACCACCTGCAGGTTCTCCGCTTCGAACTGTTTCTGCAAATGCGCGGGAATCAGCTTTTCCAGCACCTGCTGCCGGATATCACCGGCAAATTGCTTGCGAATGATGGAGGAGGGCGCCTTGCCCGGCCGGAAACCGGGCAGCTTGGCCCGTTTCATGACATCGGCAACGACCCGATTCGTCTCGTTTTCTACCTCGCCAACGGGGATGGAAATCTCGAGAGCGTGCTTACAGCCTTCAACTAATGCCAAGTAGATGGATCCTCAAGGAAAGATTGTCTGGGTAAATTTCATTGTAACAGCTCCCCCTGTAGCGCGGACGATGGTCTTTCGCAGTCAGCAGCCCTCCCCACAAGGTGTATACTGTCCCCAACCCGGGGGGATCCCGCACAAGAAGGGTGAAAGGGGAATATCGATGCGCCCAGTCTGCCGCAGGGACGCTTTCCTGTTGGTGAGCCTCTGTCTGTTTCTCACCGCCGCTACCGCCACCTACGGTCAGGTCCTTTATGGTTCACTGACCGGCAACATCACCGACGCCACCGGCGCCGCCGTGCCCAAGGTGAAAGTCGAAGCCTTCAACATCGCCACCGGCGTCTCCAAGTCCACCGTCAGCGATGATCGCGGAATCTACCTCCTGAGCGATCTTCAGCCCGGCACCTACCGCGTCACCGTCTCGGCGCCCTCTTTCGCCACGCGGGTGATGCAAAACGTGGAGTTGAATGCCAACACCGTGGTTCGCGTCGACGCTGCCCTCCAGGTGTCGCAGGTCTCCGAGAGCGTCACGGTCATCGCCTCCGCCGTCACCCTTCAAACCGACCGTGCCGACATCAACAACCAGGTGCAATCCACCCAGATCGCCGACCTGCCGCTGATCAATTCCCAGGGCCGCAATTTCCAGTCGCTGTTCAAGGTTCTGCCCGGATTCACACCGCCCGTCGAGGCGCATTCCGACGCCGGGAATCCGCAGCGCTCGATGGTCACGCAGGTCAACGGCATGCCGCAATCCTCCAACGCCACCCGCCTCGATGGCGCCACCATCAGCTACCCCTGGCTCCCGCGCCTGGTCGCCTACCTGCCGCCGGTGGAGGCCGTCGAAACCGTCAACCTGGTGAGCAACAGCTTCGATGCCGAACAGGGCATGGCCGGCGGCGCCGCCATGAACGTCACCATCAAGAGCGGCACCAACAGCTTCCACGGCGCCGGCTGGGAGTACCACACCAACAGCCAGCTCAAGGCACGCAATTACTTCTACTGCCTCTACTCCTGCACCGGAGATCCCAATCATCCCCCCAAGAACCTCAACAACCAATTCGGTGTCATGGTGGGCGGCCCCATCAAGAGAAACAAGCTGTTCTTCTTCGCGGATTGGGAGCGCACCACGCGCCGGCAGGCTGCCTCGGCCCTGCGCACCGTTCCCACCACCGCGCTGCGCAACGGCGACTTCAACGGCACTGGGACGACCATCTACGATCCCAATACCGGGACCGCCACCGGCACCGGCCGAACCCCGTTCGCCAATAACCAGATTCCCGCCAACCGCATCGACCCCGCCGCCGCCACCATGGCCGCGCTGGTCCCGCAGCCCAACCAGAGCGTCTACCCCAACAACTATCTGGCCATCGGCGACTACAGCCTCACCCGCGACAACGTGGACTTCAAGATCAACTATGTGGTCACCGACAAGTTGCAGATCTTCGGCCGATACAGCTTCTCGCCCACCCTGATCTTCGATCCACCCTCGCTCGGTCCCGCGGGCGGCGATGCCACCAACGGCGGCCAACCAGGAAGAGCCCCCGGACTGGTGCAGACGGGCGGCATCGGCGCCACCTACACCATTACCCCTCACCTCCTGTTCGACGGCGTGGCCAGCTACACCCGCCTCCGCCTCAGCGCGCAGAACGTGGACATCGACAAGAACTACGGCCTCGACGTGCTGAAGATCCCCGGCACCAACGGCCCCGACTTCCTCCAGGGCGGTTACCCCCGCTTCACCTTCAACACTTTCTCTTCCCTGGGCAATCCCAACGTCTCCAACCCGTTTCTCTTCCGCGATCCGCAGTATTACACCAACGAAAACATCGGCTGGACCAAGGGAGCTCACTCGTTGCGCTTCGGCTTCGAGTATTCCAAGTACGACATCAACCACTTCCAGCCGCAGGCCTCCAACGGCCCGCGCGGCGGCTTCAACTTCACCGGCGGCCTGACGTCGCTCAACGGCGGCCCTTCCACCACGAGCTTCAATAGCTGGGCGGACTTCCTGCTCGGGCTCCCGCAGTCCATGGGCAAAGACGTCCAATACGAAAACCCGGCCACTGTGCGCATGCCGTCTATTGGGCTCTACGCGCGCGACAGCTGGCAGGTGAGCCGCAAACTGACTATCGACTACGGCCTGCGATACGAAATGTACTTTGCCCCGACCCGCGATCACTTCCCCGGCGAGCGCTACGATCCCAATACCGACAAGGTCTACCGGGGCGGCTATGACGTCGGCCACGGCCAGGTTGCGCCGCGCCTCGGCATCGCCTACCGGTTCAACGACAAGACGGTCATCCGCGCCGGCGCGGGAATCAGCATCGATCCCAACAGCTTCCGCTATCTGCGCGACGACTACCCGGCCACCATCTCAACCCAGTATTCCGGCGCCTCCAGCTATCTCGCCGCCGGCACTCTCAGAACCGGAATTCCCGATGTCGTCGGTCCGGACCTCTCGCAGAGCGTCTTCACGCTGCCCGCGGCGGTCGGCACCACCACCTTCCCGCAACGCTTCGATCGCGGCTATCTCGAGTCCTACAACTTCACCATCCAGCGCGACGCCGGCGCCGGCTTCAACGTGCAGGCCGCCTACGTGGGAAGCCGCGCCATCCGCCAGACCGTGATCCAGAACATCAACGCCGCGGGGCCCGGCGGGGGCAACAACGGCCGCGCGCTCTATCCGGCCTTCGGACGCATCTCGGATATCAAGTACTTCACACCCTTCAACACCGCCTCGTACAACGGATTCCAGACGCAGGTCACGCGCCGCCTGGCGCGCTCCATGCTGGGCGTCTCCTACACGCTCTCCCGCGCCATCGACTACGCCGACGATACCGACTCCGGCCTCACCTGGAACTGGCTGCCCATGCTCCAGCGGAACAAAGCCGTGGCCGGCTTCGATCGCACCCACAACTTCCAGTTCTACGGCAACTATCCGCTGCCCTTCGGACGCGGCGAAAAATACGCCACGAGCGGTGTTGCTTCCTGGATCCTCGGTGGCTGGCAGACCAACTGGATCCTGAGCCGCACCAGCGGCACGCCCTTCACCGTGGGCACCTCCGGCACCTCGGTGAATTCACCCGGCAACACGCAGACCGCCGACCAAGTCGCGCCGGTCCAGATCCTGGGCGGCCACGGGGTCGGCCAGCCCTATTTCAGCCCGCTGTCGTTCGCGCCCGTCACCGATGTGCGGTTCGGCAACAGCGGCCGCGACATCCTGCGTGGCCCCGGCGTCTTCAACCTGGATGCCAGCCTCTTCCGCGATTTCCGCCTCACCGAACGCTTCCACCTTCAATTCCGCGCGGAAATGTTCGGCGCCACCAACACGCCGCAATTCGGCAACCCGGGCACGACGGTCTCGTCCATGACGAAGAACGCCGACGGCACCATCAAGGCGTTGAACGGCTACACGGAGATCACCAGCGCCACCGGCGAACGGCAGGCACGCTTCGCGTTGAAGCTGTCGTTCTGAGGGCCTTACTCCGCCCTCACCATCCGCACCGGCCCCAGCAGTCCCGATGGCCGCAGCGGCGAATCGGCCTGGTAGAACGGCTGCGTCGTGTAGGTGTACTTCTTCGTCACCCCGGGCTGCGCATCGCCGATCAGCCGGTTCACCCAGAGATTGGTCACCTTCACTTCGAGCGCATTCGCCCCCGGCTTCAACGCATCGGTCACGTCTGCCCGGAACGGCGTGTTCCAGAGAACGCCAAGAGACTTTCCGTTCACCGATACTTCGGCCAGATTCTTCACATCGCCGAGATCGAGCCACAGCCGCGCGCCGCGTTTGAACCATTCCGCGGGAGCCTGCAGGCTCCTGGTGTAGGTCCCCGTGCCGGCGAAGTACTTCACGCCGGCGTCGGAGTTCTCGCACCACGATGCCAGGTGATCCAGCGTGATCTTCGCGGGCGCGCCGCGATTCGGCTGGAAGGCCACTTCCCAGGAGCCCTCAACGGTCGCGAGCACCGTGTCCACCGGAGCCTTGATGGTGCGCGACGGCGCCGAAGCCGCCTGCCGGAAGACCACGAACACCGCTTCGTACGGACCCAGCCGTAGCGGCACGGTCGTCCTGCCGCCGGCAATGCTGTAAGACGCCGGCTCGATCTTGCCGGTCTCGGGGTGCCACAACTCGGCGGCCTTGCCCTGCACGCGGAACGTGACATCGACCGCCTCGGCCCGCGGATTGCGATTGTCCACCCAGTACGCTTCGCCATCGGGCAAGGTGCGATGAACGAACAGCAGATTGGTATCGCTCTGCGGCTTCGTGTATTCGAAATCCGGCGGCGTCTGGATAGTGGTGAGCACCGCCGCCAGCGTCTGTCCCGAGCGGACCTTCCCGGAATCCCAAAGCTGATCGGCGAGCGAGTGGAATTCAGCCTGATCGTCGGACAGGCTCGGACTCTCGACCGGCTTTTCGCCAACCACCACCGCGCCCGCATTCGCCAGGTCGCGGATCTTGCGCAGCACCGGCACGGTCATGTGCCGCGCATTGGCATCCAGCATCAGCACGCGGTAGCTCATCCCGCTCGGCGTAGTGATGCGCCCACCCTGCGCGGAGAGGCGATGCAGCAGCGCATCGGCGTTGACGTAATCGAAGTTGTAGCCGGCCGGCACGTCGGGCGATTTCGCCCCGAACAGGGCCGTAACGTTGCTGTCTTCGCCATAGAAGTAGGCCACGTCGGCCGCGAACTTGCCCTGCTGCAGCATGTAGGAGCTGCGCGCCAGGTACGTGGTCCAGGGCTTCGCGATCTCCGCCCACGTCTCGTGGCGCGTGAACCACTGGCCGAACGGTCCCAGCCCCAGCCCCGGAATCCTGTCGTTGACCGGCTGGTGCACCGAGGTGTGGATCACGAAGCGGTTCAGCCCCATCGCCAGTTCCTTGTCGGCGGTGGGCTTGAGCGTCTCCGGAGACCACGCCCACGCGCCCGTGCGCGCCGTCAGAGACTCGGCGGCCACCAGGTTCTGCCCGTAGATATGCGCCACCGACGCCGACTCCCGGATATCGGCGTTGTACCCGTACTGCTCGGTGTTGACGCCCGGCATCTGCGTCCACATCGCGCTCATCGGGACAGCCGCGTTGCGCTTGACATCCATGCCGTCGCCGATGAACGCGCGCCCGCTTTCGTGTGACTCGCTGTAGCGCGCCATCCCGCGCTCCTTGAGCGACGCGGTGATCTGATCGTAGTGATATTCGGTTGTCAGCTCGCCGATCGTCTTGCGCAGGTCCCAGAGGAACCGGTCGCTGGCTTCCGCGCTCTCCACTACCCGGCCGGTGAGCACCGGCAGCCAGGGATGCATATCGTAGCCGCGGCGCTTGCTGAACTCGGCGATCATCTCGTCGGTCCAGTTCTGTGCGCCCGCCTCCCAACTGTCGGTGATCACGTATTGCAGGCCGCGCTTGCCCATCAGCGGGCCCACAGTGTCCTTGTATTGATCGAGGTACTTGTCAAGATACGCCTTCACGTACGTCCGATTGAGCTTGTCCACTTCCGGTCCGGTCGCTTCGGGCGAGGCGGGATGGTTCGTGATCCCCAGCAGCGAATACCCGATGCGGAGCACGACCCACCTGCCGGCGGGCGGAGTCCAATTCAGGCTCCCATCCGGGCGCATCTTAGAGGTGAGGTCGATGACGTCGCTTTTGCGGATCGCATCCGCCGCCGGAGGCGTGGCGAATCCATAGAGATCGGGGGCCGTGACGAACGCAGCCTTCTCCTCGACCCGGTTGACGCGGGCACCCGTGTGCAGCACCAGCTCCGCGATCGATGTCCCCGCGGGCTGCTGGGGCTGACCCTGACCCATGCCTGGCGGGGGCGCGCCGAACATGCCGGCGGCGCCGCGCCCGGACGGCGGCGCCGCGGTGCGGAAAGTCACGCGGAAAAACTTCGCCGTGACTGGCGCGAAGGCGATGGTGTGTTGGGCCGCTCCCCCCGCGGGAATGCTCGCAATGGTCCGGAACTGCCGCCCATCGTCGCTCGCCTCGAGCGCGCGGCCGCTCTCGCCGCCGCCCCGGCCGCCCCGGCTGCTGCCGCCGCCCACCACCAGGCTCACGGCGCGCACCGTCTGCGGCTCGGCAAATTCGAACTGAATCCAGGCATTCTCGCCCACCGGCGCCGCCGGCAGCAGCGTGCTGGTGTTCAAATCGCCGTCGGTGAGCGCGGCCAGATCGAACGAGCCGCCGCTCGAAGTCACCTTGGGACGCAACTCCGCCAGCGAGCGCTCGCCCGCTGGAACACGGTAGGCCACCACGGCCGAATCCGCGTAGAATTGCGGCATCGGAGGCGGCGTGGTTCCGGATCCGCCTCCCATTCCTCCGCGGCCGGCCGCGACGTTCTGGAACGGACCAGTAGTGGACGGCGGCTTGGGCAGTGTCCCGGTGAACGGGCGCCCGCCTTCCACCGGCGTCTCGCTCCACACCACCTTTTTCATTCCCTGCGCGGGCGGCACCCATGGACCGCCGCTCTCGCTCCATCCCGGCGACCCCGCAATTGCCATCTCCAGGCCCAACTGGTCGGCCAGCGTGGCGGTGTACTTGAAGGCATCCTTCCATTCGGGCGTCATGTACACCAGCCGCTTCTCCACCACCTGCGGCGTGGCGAGCGCCGCATCGAAGTTCTGGAAACCGCCGATCCCCACACGCTTCATCCATTCGAGGTCGGCCTTAATTCCCTCTTTGGTGATGTTTCCGTTCATCCAGTGCCACCAGACCCGCGGCTTGGCACTGTCGGGAGGATTCTGGAACCCGCCTTGCAGGGTGTCGCTCTGGCTCTGCGCGATGACGGCGTAGAAACCGGAGATCAGGATCGGGATGGCAAGCCACCCCGCATGCTTGAAGCCATTAGGGATTCGCATGAGGATTCTCCAACTGATCGGGGACGGAACCGAAACGTGTGACAACGGCGAGACAGAGTTGTCGTCGGCCCGCACATGATTGTGCTTTAGTCCCTGTTGCACCGAGAATATCATGGCGCACAACAGAGGTACAGGCCCTTTAATCGGTTTGGCTTGAAGAGCGCAGCAGCTATTCTTGCCGCAGCGCCAGCATGGGATCGACCGCCGCCGCGCGGCGCGCCGGCCCCCAGCAGGCCAGCGCTCCCGCCAGCAAAACCAGGCCCATCCCGATCGCCATGTACCGCGCGTTCCCGGGCGCCAGGCCGGCCAGCACTCCCCGTAGGAACCGCTGCACGCCGAGCGTCGCCGCGAGCCCGATCGCCAGCCCCAGCGCGACGCTCGCGAATCCCTCCCGGAACATCAGCGCCTGCACGCTCCCCGGCGTCGCTCCCAGCGCCATCCTCACGCCGATCTCCTGCGTGCGCCGTGAAGTCGTATACGCGGCCACTCCGTACACTCCGCCCACACTCAGCAACAGCGCCAGGCAGCCCGTCGCCACCAGCAGCATCACGATGAACCGCCGGTCCGCGACCGAATCCGCGATCAGCACCCCCATCGGCACGCTGAAAAACAGCGGCTGCTCCGGGTCGATAGCTGCCACTTCGCGGCGGATCGCCCGGTCCATCTCTGCCGCCGGCCGCGGCGTCTTCACCACCAGGAACTGCGCCTTCTCCAGCGCCGATTGCGCCAGGTACACCGAGTAGGATTCCGCTTCGTCCAGCCCGCGGTGCCGCACCGTCGCCACCACGCCTACCACCCGCTTCCAGTTGCGCGGATTCTCCGGCGTGCAGAAGACGCAGATCTCGCGGCCCAGCGGGTCCGCGCCCGGCCACAAGCGCCGAGCCAGCCCGTCGCTCACCATGGCGGCACCGCTCGAGGCGCCCATGTCGTGCTCGTCCAGCCACCGCCCTGCCGCCAGCCGCACACCCATCGCCGGGAGATAGCCCGCGCTCGCCACGTCGATTTCGGCGGGCAACTGCCGGCCGGTCTCCATCACCTCAGCCGCGGTGGCGGCCACCAGCCCGCCGTGATTCTCCCCGCTGAACGGCAGCGCGTCCGCCGTCCCCGCCGCTTCCACACCGGGCAGTCTCTTCACGGCATCGAGAACCCGGCCGTAGAACGCGCCCCTCTGCTGCGGAGTGCGATAGCGCTCCGGCGCCGCGAGGAGCACGCATGCCAGCACCCGATCCGCCTGAAAGCCCGGATCCGTGCCCGCGAGTTCCAGAAAGCTTCCCAGAAACTGCCCGCCGATTACCGCCAGCGCCACCGTGATCGCGACCTCGGCCGTGACAATAGACCCGCGGATTCCGTCCCGCCTCCCGGCCGCCACGCTCCGTGCCGAAAGTCCGCCCATGGTGACCGCGCGAATCGCCGGCACGATCCCGAACAGCAGGCCGTTCAACACCGCCACCGCGAGCGCGAAACCAAAGATCGCGCCACCCGCGTGTGCCGCCGCCAGCCTCGGAATGCTCACCGGCGCCAGCGCGGGCAGCACGCGCCACGCGGCGGCGGCCAGCGCATACCCGCCCACCCCGCCGATCGCCGCCAGTACGCAGCTCTCCGTCAGAAGCTGCCTCAAAATTCGCACCCTCGCCGCTCCCATCGCCATCCGGATGGCAATTTCGCGCTGCCGCACCAGCCCGCGCGCCAGCAGAAGGCAGGCCACGTTCGCGCAACCGATCAGCAGAAACATCCCCGCTGCGGCCATCAAGAGCCAGAGCGCCCGGTTCGCCTTTGCCAGAACGCGGTCACGCAGCAGCGATACCCCCAGCGTGTGATCGCGGTTCGTGGCCGGAAATTCCCGCGCCAGCGCGGCGCTGATCGACGCCAGTTCGCCCCGCGCCTGCGCCGGCGTCACGCCCGGCGCCAGCCTCGCCACCATTCCCATCGCCCCCGTCCGCACGCGCGGACCCGCTCCCATCGGCGCCCAGAATTCCGAGTACGGCGCCGGTGTGTGCACCGCCGCCCGCTTCAGCGGAAAGCTGAAGTCCTCGGGCATCACTCCGATCACTTCGACGTCGCGGCCGTCGACCTTCAGGCGCCGGCCTACCACGTTGCGGTCGGCGTTGAACCGCCGCTTCCACAGGCCGTAACTCAGGATGATGACATCGTCGCGGTCGTCCTCCGGCAGGGCACTCCGCCCCAGCATGGGGGAAACGCCCAGCGTGGGAAAGAGGTTTGCCGTTACGCGCAATCCGTACAGCGACTCGGGCGTGGAGGAGCCGTCGCCGGCCAGGTTGAAAATGGCATTCCGCCAGATCCCGGCCGATGCCAGCGTGCGCGTACGCCGCATCACCTCTTCGGCGTCGTTCCACATCACCCAATCGGCAAGCGACGGCTCGAAGTTCGCATACTCGCTGCCCAATTGCACGAGTTCCTCGGGCCGCGCGTAAGGCAGCTTGTCCAGCAGCACCGCCTTCACCGCGGTGAACACCACGCTGGTGGCGCCCACGCTCAGCACGATCGACAGCAGCGCCACCGCGCTCGCGGCCCGCGAACGCCACAGAAGCCGAAGCGCGATCCGGATGTCTTGCAGCATGGCTACAGATGCTTCGCCAGGAACCGTGACGCGGCCTCGTAGGCCTGCCGCCACGTCCGCCACATCACAAAGTCGTGGACCTCGTCCGGAAAGATCAGCTCGTCCATCTCGACGCCCTGCCGGCGCAGCGCATCGGCCAGCATCACCGTCTGGTTGAACTGCACGTCGGGGTCGTCGTCCCCGGCGATCAACAGCACCGGGCTGCGCCATGTCTTCACGAAGGCCAGCGGCGACGAATCGAAAGCCAGCTTGTAATCCGGCTCGCCCGCGGGAATCATCAGCTCGCGCGCCCAGTCGTGCACCCCGTGGAAATCCACGCCCGTCTTGAACAGGTCGCTGTTGCGCGCCAGGGCCATCGCCGTCAGGTAGCCGCCGTACGAACCGCCCCACACCGCGATACGCGCCGGATCGATATCGGCCCGCGAGCGCAGATACTCCGCCGCGGCCTTCACGTCCGCGTATTCGCTGGCGCCGCTGGGACCGTAGTGCAGTGCCTCCCGAAAATCCAGGCCGTATCCGATGCCGCTCCGATAGTTCACGCTCAGCACCGCGTAGCCGAGCGCGGCCAGATACTGATTGAACGCGTAGGCATTGTGGTAGTAGTACATCGAGTGCCACCCCAGCAGCATCTGCCGCCGCGAGCCCCCGTGAAAGAAGACCACCGCCGGCAGCTTCCCGCCCGCGGGCGCAAAAAGCTGCCCGTGAATCTCCAGCCCGTCCGCGGCGCGGAAGATCACTTGCTGCGGCGCCAACAGCTTCTGCGTCGGAAAATCCGCAGGCACAGGCTCCAGATCGCGCCCCGCGATCACCGGACGCAATGGCCGCCGTGCGTCCGACTGAAGGAACGCAATGGTATCCCCGGCCACGGCCGGCGCGCACTCGATCGAATCGCCCCTGGTCACCGCCGCCGGTGCGCCGCCCGCAACCGGGACCGTCCACAGGTGCCGCCGGTCGATATCGCCCTGGTTCGAGGAATAAACCACCTCCGCGCCGCCGGGCGCAAGCGCGACGTCTTCCACCTCGAATCCGCCCGGCGTCAATAGCGCAGCCTTTCCGCCGGACGCGGGCGCCGCGTACAGGTGCGTCCAGCCGTCACCTTCCCACGGGAACACGATCCGGTCGCCGGCCGCCCACAGGAGCTGATTGCGCGCGTTCACTCCGCGGAAGAGGCTTCCCTGCCCCGCCGGCGCGTGCCAGACCTCGCGCCCCACTCCGGTCTCCACCTCCGCGATCCGGATCGACCACGGCTCTCCCGACCGCATCGCCTGCCGCACCGCGCGCAGCCCAGAGGACGGCGTGCGGATAAACGCAACTCGGCGGCTGTCGGGCGCCCATTCCGGAGCCATATCGTTGTCCGTGCTCGGGTCGAGATACCGCAGCGAGTTGCCGGCGAGCTCGAACACGCAAATCAGCGTGTGATCCCCACGGGCGCTGGTGAAAGCTATCCGGGATCCATCCGGCGACCATACCGGCGCTCCCGCGGCCCCGCGCGCCTGAACGAGCGGAGCGGGAGCCGCGCTCCCGTCCATACTCGCGATCCAGACCTGTCCCCGCCGCAGGAATACGACACGGTCCCCCTTCGGCGACACCGCCGGCGATTCGCCCTCCCCAATCCGGCGCGGCGCCGCGCCGTTCAGCGCCGCGATCCAGATCGCCTGGTTCGCCGCTGTAGACCGGACATACACGATCGCCGATGCATCCGGCGTCCAACGGAGGCCGCTGATCTCCTGCCCGTCATCTTCCGCATAAGAAGTGATCGCCCGCGCCTGATACGTGGGAGCCTCCGCGACCTTGATATTGCGCACGCCCTTCGCGTTCGACACCCAGGCCACCTTCTCCCGAGATGCCGTGAGCTCGGATGGAAACGGCGCCGACAGAATCTGGTCGAGCGTGAACTGCTGTGCCGCCGCCGGCCAGCACGTCAGAATCACCGCTAGAGCACGCATAACCTGATCCCGCGCGCAGGGCCCGTGTTTGTGGGGTAGGCCTCCTGGCCTGCCCCTCGCCGCAGGCGCGTCACGCGCTTCACCTACTGCACCGTCTCGATCTCCACCCGCTGCCGCGGCGGATACACATAGGCCGTCACCAAACTCTCGCTCCCGTTCACTCCGATCGCCTTCACCCCGAACTTCAGATCGTCGATCGAAACGTCCTTCAGCGTATACGTGTTCACCTTGCCCACGTAGATTTCCTGCTCCCAGTATGGCGAAGTCGTCGCGCGGATCACAATCGCGTAGCCTTTGATATCGGCGTCGCTGCCCGCCGTCCGCCAGCGCAGCACCGCGTCGTACCCGCCGCCCCGCGCGATCATCGGACCCGGGCGGCGTCCTGCCGGATTGGCCGCCGCGTTGGGATTCGGGTTCGCCCGCGGCTCCGGCATCACCACCGGCGGCTTGGGGGCGTACGCCAGGCTCGCCGCTACCGCCAGGTTCACCTTCGCCACCTTGGTCGTGTAGGGCACGCTCATGTTGGCCAGCGTGTCCGTGGCGTGATGCTGGTTGGCGTAAATCTCGTTCGGAGTCGAGACCCGCACCGCCGCGAATCCCTCCCACTGGAACGGCGTGTGGTCGCCGCCGCGCCCCAGCCGGTCGCCCATGAAGATCGTGTTGATCTTCATGCCCGGCAGGTACCGTTCCCCGACTTCCTTCGCGTAGCGCGAAAGCTGCTGCGAAATCGAGTCCATCGTCTCGTCGCTGTAGATGCTGACCGAGCTATTGCCGGTCCGCCCGTTGCCGGCGACATCTGTACCGATGATGTCGTTGTTCAGCACCGCCTCGATCACCTGGTTCTCCTTATGCGCCTTGGCCGCAAATAGAGAGCTACCGATCAGCCCCTGCTCCTCGCCCGCGAAGGCCACAAACACCAGCGTCTTATCGAACTCGAACTGG
>DATJYJ010000384.1:0-21543 GCA_035578025.1 Verrucomicrobiia bacterium | reverse complement strand
GCTCTCGCGCAACGCCCTGCTTGCCATCGCGATCCCCGCGGCGATCTCGATCCTCGCGTACCTGCTCAGCTACCACCGTTATCGCCGCATGCTGCTGGAAGCCCGTAGCAGCCACGCCTCCGCGCGCCGGGCCGGCCTGGCCTCGCGCATGCTCGAGCGCTGGATCGCCGACCCACGGGAACAGGCCGCGTTCGCCTTCATCTGGAAAACTCTCTTCCGCAGCCGCAGCCATCGTCTCTTCCTCCTCGCCTACGCCGGCGCCGCGCTCGGCTGGATCACCAAGGGCCTGCTCGACGCCCCGCCCGTCAACCTGCGCGACGAAGGCCTCTACGGCCTCACGGTCGTGCTCGCCCCCGTCGCCGTCGCCATCCTCATCACCGTCGGCCTCCGCTACCTCTTTACCCTCCCCGTGATGCTGCGCGCCAACTGGGTCTTCCGGGCGGTCGAATCTGAGGACCGCCCCGCCTGGCACGCCGCCATCGAGCGCTTCGTCATCTGCATCGGTATCCTGCCGGTGTTCGCCGCCGGCCTGCCGGCTACCATCGCGGTGCTCGACCCGGTCCGCGGCCTCGCCGCCGCCGCACTCGGCCTCGCCACCGTGCTCTGCTTCTTCGAACGTTATTTCCGCGATTGGCGCAAGCTGCCATTTACCTGCTCCTACCTGCCGGGCAAACAGCCCGTGTGGCTTCTGATCACCCGGTTCGCCGTCGGCTCCACATTTCTCGTGCCGATCGCGCAACTCCTGCTTTGGGCCTCTGCCGAAGTCACTTCCTTCGTCGCCCTCTCCACCGCCCTCGCCGCGCTCTGGTGGCGTTGGCGCGCCAGGAGGCGCCGCCAGTGGGCTGCGGCCGACACGCTCTGGGATGAGGTGCCCGCCGCCGCCGTTGAAGCCATCGACCTGCAGCGCGCCAAGGACGACGATGCGCCGCTCTCGGTGGGCCCCGTTCGCCCTTCCGTCCCCGAATTCGGCAGCACGCTGGTTGCTTCGCGCGGACTCCTGCCGCAAGCCTGGCGCGAAGAGATCGACGAGGACCGCCGCAGCCGCGCCCTCTGGGAGACGTTCTGGGAAGACGTACGCTACGGCGCGCGCCTCATTCGCCGGAATCCGCTGCTTTCCGCCGTCGTCGTCCTGACGCTCACCGTCGGCATCGGTATCAACGCAAGTGTATTCACGGTGGTCGACTGCGTGGCACTGAGGCCGCTGGTCAACCGCGATCCTGCCAGCTTCCTTCGCCTGTTCCCCACGAACCAGCGCACCGAACGCGAGCGCCCCGTTTCCTACTCCGAATACATCGCGCTGCGCGATCGCAACCGCTCGCTCCGACAACTCGCCGCGTTTCGCCTGTTTCCGGCTCTGATCGGCGACGAGGACACGGTTGGCGCCGGCGCCCTCGCCGTCTCCTGCAACTTCTTTTTGGTCGAAGGCCTGGATCGCCCGCTGCTCGGCCGCCTCATCGACGCCGATGATTGCCGGGCCCCGGGCCAGCAGCCCGTGGCGGTAATCAGCGAGACGATCTGGCGCACCCGCTTCCAATCGGACCCGAAAATTGTCGGCCGCAGCGCGCGCATCAACAATCGCACGGTCCCTGTGGTTGGCGTCGTCTCCGACCGCACGTCCCTGTGGGTGCAGCCGGTCGGCGTCTGGGTGCCCTACACCGCGCAGCCCTTCTTCGACGTGGACCGCAACTTCTTCCAGGAAGATGCGTTCCTATGGCTCGCCCTCGCCGGCCGCCTGGCGCCGGGGTATTCCCGCGCCCAGGCCGAGGCCGAATTCAACGGCCTCGAGCGCCAGCTCGACGTGATCGAGCCCGGCCGCCGCACTGCGGTCGAAACCACCGACGGCTCCTGGATGGCGACCTTCGAGTTCAATGCCGGCACCCGCGAACTCTTCCTGGCCTCTTTCTTCTTCGGCGGGTTCTACCTGGTGCTTTTCATCTCCTGCGCCAACGTGGCTACACTGCTGCTCTCGCGCGCCGCCACCCGCCGCCGGGAAATCGCCGTGCGCCTCTCGCTCGGCGCACCGCGCATCCGCCTCGTCCGAATGCTGGTCACCGAGAGCATTTTGCTATCGGCAGTCGCGGGCGGCATCAGCGTCTACCTGCTCTACCACGTGCCGCGTCCGCTCTTTCGCTATATCGCGCCGCGGTCGCCCGAGATTCCCATGCCGCCCTCCTGGAGCGTCTTTGGTTATGTCGCGGTGATCGTCCTCCTCACCGGCATCGCCAGCGGGCTCGCACCCGCGCTCGAATCGATCAAGGTCGATCTCGCGGCGTCGATGAAAGGCGCCGGCGGTATGCTCGGAGGCTCCGGAGGCAGCAACAGCCGTGTCCGCGGATGGCTCGTCACCGCGCAGGTCGCGTTGAGCCTGGTCCTGCTGGTCGAGGCCGCTCTCTTTGGCCAATCCGAAAATCACAACCTCCACGCCAACCCCGGATATATGCCGCGCCACGTCGTCGTTGCACCGCTGCGCTTCCCCGATGGGACCCCGTCAGGGGCAGCCGAAGCACGATATACCCGCATTGCCGACCGCTTGCGCGTCCTCCCCGGCGTTCGTTCCGTCACCGTCTCCGACGATGCCCCCATGATCGACCACTACACCGTCCAGGTGCGGCCCCCAGCACGCCCCGACGCCGTCCAGCCGGTCGATGTCTACTCGGCCTCCGCCGGATTCATGGACACGCTGGGCGTCCCGCTCGTGCGCGGCCGCGATTTTCTTCCCAGCGACCGCTTCGCCATTATCGTGTCCGAGTCCCTCGCGCACGCCTTCTTCCGCCGCCAGGACCCGGTCGGCAAGACCCTCGATTTCCACGGGGTGCCTCTCACCATCGTCGGAATCGCCCGAGATATCGAGCCGCTCCGCATCGGCGGCAGCGATAACCCGCCCGCCTGGCGCACCGGCATCACCCATCCCAACCGCGTTTTCCTCACCGTGCGCTTCGCAACCCCTGCCCTCGCCACTCCGGCCACCATCCGTGCCGCCATCCGCGAAATCGATCCCAACCTCGTCGTGATCTCGCGCAACCTGCAAAGCTGGATCGACCTGGTTACCGACCAGATGTGGAATATGGTCACCTTGATCGTGATCCTCGGCCTGGTCGCCACCGCGCTTGCTACCAGCGGCATCTATGGCGCGGTGAGCTTCGCCGTCAACCAGCGCATGCGCGATCTTGGCATCCGCGTCGCCCTCGGTGCCAGCCGGACGGCCATCATTCGTGAGGTTCTCGTGATGGGCGGCAAGCCTGTTGCGCGCGGCCTCGTTTTCGGCGCATGGATCAGCGTGGCCATGGCCGCGAGCCTGCGCGAGAACCTGAAAGGCTCGATCCTCCGCATCGACTCGACCGATCCGCTCGTCTACGGCTCGGCGATCGTGCTCCTGGGCATCGCCGCCGCGATTGCGATGATCGGTCCCGCCCATCGCGGCTCGACTTCCGACCCCCTCGACGCTTTGCGTTGCGAGTAACGCGGGCCTCCTGGCCCGCCCGCCTTCCGCTACCCCAGCACCGGCAGCGCAAGATAGCCGGCCGGCACAAACAAGCTGCCTTCAGTCACGCCCTGCGGCGTCAGTTTCCGCAGCCGCTCCGTCAGCTCGCGGCCATTCAGGAACCCGGCCAGTGCATCCTCGAAAGCGCGCGTAACTCCCACCACCTGCTGTGGCGATTCATGCGCGAATTCCAGCCGGAATCGCGAGATCCCGGCGTTGCGCCAGTCCGCCAGGTGCAAGGCCGCTTCCTGCGCCTCGGCGCCGAATACCGTATTGCGGCACCCGACGTCCGCCAGCACCGGATGAGCCCGTCCCGCTGCGTCGCGGAGCGCCACCCGGTGTTCCTCGCAGGGCCGACCGCAATCCAGGTAGCTCTTGCCGTTCGAAAGAAACCGCGCGAACACGCAGTGCTCCGTATGAAACACCGGCAGGTGCTGATACGCGACCGCCTCGATGCGATCGGCGCCCGCCTGTTTCGCGAGATCCGCCACCTGTGCTGCATTCAGATCGTGCGCCGGCGTGAGCACCGTCAAGCCCATTCCCAGCAATTCCTGCGCGGTGATCGTGTTTGCCGCATTCAAGCTGAAATCCCCGACCAACCCGCGATGCGGCCTCTCGCGGAGCGCCTCCAGCAACCCCACGGATCGCACCAGGATCGCGCAATCGCATCCCACCAGAAAATCCGCGATCTTCTCTTCTCCCGGCTTGAGCACGCGCGGCGCCGCTACCCGCACCGCGATTCCCGCCCGCCGCACCTGCTCGATTGACGGCTTCAAGCCGTACAGATCCAAATAGTCGAGCGTGATCGAAGCCGGCCGGAGCTCGATCGCCGCCGTGAGCTGCTCCGCGGCCCGTACGAGCAGATGCACTTCCGCCCCCCGCTGCTCCACCGTCCCAGGCGCAGGAGTTGTAGGACAGGCCTTCAGCCTGTCCCGGCGGGCGAAGTCCGCCTGCCGCTCCTGCAGCTTCTCCACCGCTTCCCGCCGCAACGCATTCAGCATCGAGCTAGGCGCAAACGGCACTCCCTCGATCTCCACTTCGAGTCCGCCGAGCTCGTACGCCGTATTCCCCAGCCGCCCCAGCTGCTCCCGCAGGTAATCCGCGTCCACCGCCCGATGCCGCGCCCTTCCCAGCGTGTCCTCGCTCTCTACCGTGACCACTACCCCGCCCACCGACCAGACCGCCCGCAGCCGCTCTCCCTCGCGCGCCTCGACGCGAACCCGGACCGCCTGCCGCCGCACTGGCACGCTGGCTTCCGTGTACACGCGCGCCGCTTTGTCCACGTCCGGATCGTGCGTCCTCCACACCAGGTCGCCAGGCCGAATGCGCTCCGGTTGGATCGCGCCGTTCCCGAACCGCAGCTCCCCGTCCTCGACCTCGAAAATCCGCCCGCCCTCTTCCGGCTCCTCCGGACTCCGCCAGTCCGCCGCGTCGAAGACCACG
Organism: Verrucomicrobiia bacterium; assembly: GCA_035578025.1. GTDB lineage: Bacteria > Acidobacteriota > Terriglobia > Bryobacterales > Bryobacteraceae > Solibacter. The sequence continues at coordinate 16,619 of DATJYJ010000384.1, read as the reverse complement.
CCGTCACCCGGTTTGAGCGGAGCGACCCGGTTGGCCTCCGAAGGTTCGATCACGATTCCCCGCTCCGTCACCCGCAACACTCGGCCCACGAGAACGCCGCGATGCCGCGGTGCGCGCCCGCGCACCACCGCCTGGTGGTCCGTGCCGGTCAGGAAGAACGGTCCCAGGCCGCGCGAATATACCTGCTCCAGCCGCAGCGCCTCGGCCGGCGCAACCGCGACCGGCCGTCCCGCCCATGCCTCGTCCACCGCCTTGCGGTACGCGGCAGTGGTGAGCGCGACGTAATCCGCGTCTTTGTATCGCCCCTCGATCTTCAGCGTCGAAATCCCGATTTCGACGATCTCCGGCACCTGGTGCAAGGCGTAAAGGTCACCCGGCGAGAGCAGGTATCGTGCGTCACCGAGCGGCCGAACTTTGTCATTCACCAGCAGCTCGTATGGCAGCCGGCACGCCTGCGCACATTGCCCCCGATTGGCGCTGCGCCCGCCCCACGCCTCCGACGACAGGCACTGCCCCGAGTAGGCCACGCACAGCGCGCCATGTACGAAGATCTCGAGCTCGCAATCCACCGCTGCGCGCACTGCGCGGATCTCGGCCAACGACAACTCGCGCGCCAGCGTCACCCGGCTGGCGCCCATGCGCTGTGCCAGGCGCACGCCGTCGGCGTTGGTCACCGACATCTGGGTGCTCGCGTGCCGCTCCAGGTCTGGAGCGATCTCGCGGGCCATTTTCAGCACGCCCAGGTCCTGCACGATGATCGCGTCCGCGTCCGCCTCCACGATATCGCCCAGCGCCCGCTCCGCGTCTTGCAGTTCGTGATTGAACACCAGCGTGTTGAACGTGACGTAACCGCGCACGCCGCGCCGGTGCAGGGTGCGCATCACCTCCGGAAGCTCCCCCAGCGAGAACCCGACCTTCGCACGCGCCGTGAAGTGCTTGAGGCCGAAATAGACCGCGTCCGCCCCGGCCTCGACCGCCGCGCGCAACTGCGGCCAGTACCCGGCAGGGCTCATCACCTCCGGCTTGCGTCGTTCCATTACTCTTTCAGTATCCCAGCGACCGCGCCGCTGATGAGCACCACCTCCCCGTTGGTGTCTGCCGCGAAAGGGCGTATAGTATAGCCGGAGGTAAAACTCTCATATCATGGTCGACAAGAAAGCTGACCTCGCGGGTCCCGGCATCGGCGACTACGCGGAATTAGAGAAAATCCTGCCACGGGATTACTCCTCTCTGCTCTCCCTCAGAGATACCCAGAAAGCCATCTTCTTTGCCAAGCAGTTTGTTGAAGAGAATCTCTGCAAAGCCCTCAACCTGACAATGGTGACCGTCCCACTCATCGTGGACGTCGACAGCGGTGTCAACGATCTGCTCGACCGCGACGGCTCGCGCACCCCCATCCAGTTCCATATCTCCAACGACCTCGAAAAGCACCCCATCGACGCCCAGATCGTCCAGGCCGCCACCAAGTGGAAACGGGTCGCGCTGCGCCAGTTCGGCATGCAGTCCGGCGAAGGCATCTGCACCGACATGCGCGCCGTCCGCAAGGACTACTTCCTGGATCACGATCACAGCGTCTATGTCGACCAATGGGACTGGGAGCGCGTCATCCACTTCTACGAGCACGACCTCGATTTCCTCAAGCAGACCGTCAACGCTATCTGGAGAGTCCTCACCGACACGGAAGAAATGCTCCAGGACCGCTTCCCCGCGCTCAAGGACCCGCGCTACCCGAACCTGCCCAAGAAGCTCACCTTCCTGCATGCCGAAGACGTCCTGGACATGTACCCCGACCTGCCGCGCAAAGAGCGCGAGACCCGGCTGCTCCAGGAATGCCCCGCGGTCTTCATCATCGGCATCGGCTGGACGCTGAACGACGGCTACCCGCATGAGATGCGCGCCGCTGACTACGACGATTGGTCCACCGAGACGCGTTCCATCGACGGGCGCCCCTGCCACGGTCTCAACGGCGACATCCTGGTCTGGAACCACGTGACGAAGCGCCGCCACGAGCTCAGCTCCATGGGCATCCGCGTGAATGCCGAGGCGCTCAAGAAGCAGCTTCGCCTCACCGACCAGATGCACTTCCTGAACTACCCCTATCACCAGGCGATCGCGAATCACGAGCTGCCGCTCTCTATCGGCGGCGGCATCGGACAGGCGCGCACCCAAATGCTGCTCCTGCGCAAAGCTCACCTGGGTGAAGTCACGGTCAGCGTCTGGCCGAAAATCCTGAAGGACATCTGCCAGAAGAAGAATATCTTCGTTCTGTAACGCAGGCCCTACAACTCGATTGCTACCACTTCGTGGTCCAGAAGTGACGGCACGGTCACCCGCACCTCGCCGGCAGTCTCGCGCACCCGAGGCGTGGTGCCTGCGACCAGCAGCTTCACCGCACGCGGCTTTTTCCCTTCCGGCAATCGCACCGCGACCTCCTGTGCCGGCAGCGGGATGAACTCGCGCAGCGGTCCCTTCATCATCATCGGATTGGTCAGATTCACCAGGTGGACCGTCAGCGAATCCTTCTGCCGCCACAGCGTCACGTCGAGCACTCCCCGACCGGTCACCGTCACCGGGCGCGGCTCGTTCGCCGTCCAATCCACGGCGTTGCGCAGCAGCTTGCCGTGATCCACCGCCAGCACCTCCCAGAAGGTGCGGTCGATGTCCCAGGGAAAATACACCACGCGCCCGCCGCCGGTCTCGCGCGCGTAAGCCTCAGGCTGATCGGTGTGATCCACGCGGGGGAACACCTCTTCCATCGGCAGGTCGGGATAGGAGGGAATCAGGGTCAGCGGAGGATTCGGGTACGGGGCATTCGGCCGCGTGTGGACGCGCGAGACGCCGTTGATGATGCGGTCGGCGTTCTCCAGTCCGCGGAGCAGCGGGTGGCGGGCTTCGAGCCGCAGGTACGAGTTCATCATCCGCGCATCCATCCCGCCCGCATACGATGCGCCGAACAGATCGCTCAATCCGAAGTTCTCGCGCCGCAGGCCACGCTCGTCGTACAGCGACGTCTCGAAGGTAGCCACCACCCCGCCGCCGCGCTTCACGAAATCCCGGATCTGCCCGCACTGGCCCTCGCTCATCGCCGCGATATTCGGCAGCACGAGCACCTTCAACCCGGCGGTGCGGTCCGCATCGAGCAGCTCGTCGTGCACCATCTCGAACGGAATCCGTGCCTCGATCAGCGCCTGGTAAAAGCCGAGCGTGTGGTCCTCCACCTTCGCTCGCGCGCGATCGCCGCCGTAGTAATGCGCCGTTTGCTGAGAGAACACCACGCCCACGCGCGCCAGTGGCGCCGTGTTGCGCAGGTACCGCTCGTTGCGCCAATGCCACGTGTACACGTCCTCGACGACCGGCAGCCAGCGCTTGTCGCGCAGAACGCCGCCGAACTTGGTGAACCACGGCCGCAGCCCGTTGGCGATCCCGTCCAGCGCCCACAGCCGGATCTCGGGCTCGCTCTGCACCGAGTCTTTCCAGCGATACGCCTCTTCGACGCCGACGCTGAAGATTCCGCCGATCGGCTTGTTGCCCAACCCGGCGCGGTACTCCTTGCCGTTCTTGCCGTTGGCCCACGAAGGCGTGAGCCCGCTGCGAGCCTGCCGGTCGGCGAACAGGATGGACGCCTTCTCGCCTACGGTCTTCATATTGAGCTCGCTCAGCGCCCCGCCGCCCGAGTTGGCCACGAAGCGCGCCTTCGGGTTGGCCTCGCGGATCGCCTTGTCCCACACGTCCCAGAGCTCGAACAGCCGCTGCTCGTGCCATGCGATGTACGCCCGGCGGCTGGGGTTCTGCGGGTCGAGCGTGCGCGGCAAATCCAGGCCGGTGGCTTGCTTGAAGTTGCGTGTGCAGTGCTCGCAGTAGCACATCCCGCTGCCCGCCCAGCGATTGCTGAACACGCCGTCTACCTGGTACAGGGTGACGATCTCGCGAGTCACACCGGTCATGAACTCGAAGTTGTACGGCCCCAGCGCGCACGTCACCCACAGCTCCGGCATCGACCAGTGCCGCCGCTTGCGCCCCTCGGCGTCCACCGCGATCCAATCCGAGTGCGCACCGTAGACGTCCTGGTGCACGGCGTGGGGATCGGTGCGCGCCAGCACGTTCATGCCGAGTTTGCGGCATCCGCGGACGAGGTCGCCGAACGGGTCGGTGTCCTTCATCCACGCGCTGCGATAGTGCAGCGGGATCCTGGTCGGGTAGTAGGCCACGCATCCGCCGGCGCTCAGGCACGCGGCGTCCGAGTGCGTGCGCTTGAAGTAGTCGAGCCAGAAGCCGAGGTCGTAGCTCCCCGGATCGTTCTCCACGAGCGTGAGCTGCGCCCATCGCATCGGGCGGTCGAAGAGAGGATCGGGCTCGGCCAGCGCGGGCTCGGCCGGGACGGCGATCGCGGCGAGCGCGGCGGTTTTCAGGAAGTCGCGGCGTGTGTCCATGCCAGACATTGTACGCGCGCTACAATGCCAGCCATGAACCGCCGTACCATCCTGCAATCCGCCCCGCTTCTGTTGAGCCCCGCGACCGTCTTCGGCTCGCAGGCCAACTCGACCATCGAACTCGGCCTCGTCGGCTGCGGCGGACGCGGCAACTGGATCGCTCCGCTGTTCACCGAGTACGCTCCCACCCGCTGGGTGGCCGTCGCCGATGTGGTCCGCGCCAAGCTCGATTCCACACGCGACAAGCTGAAGGTGGCCCCTGCGCGCGCCTATTATGGTCCGGACGCCTATCGTGAGCTTGCTCACTCCGCCGTCGACGCGGTGGTGATCGAGACTCCCACTTACTATCACCCCACCCACGCCGCCGGGGCCGTGGACGCCGGCAGGCACGTCTACTGCGCCAAGCCCATCGCCGCGGACGTGCCCTCCAGCAAGGACTTCCTCGCCTCTGGGCAGCGCGCCCAATCCAAGGGCCTCAGCTTCTGGGTCGATTTCCAAAGCCGCGCCCGCCCCGTCTTCCAGGAGCTCGTCCAGCGAATCCGCCGCGGCGACATCGGCAAGCCGGCCCTCGCCCAGGTGTTTTACTACGCCGGCCGTCCCTGGAAAGATCCCGCGCCCGACATGGACGCGACGCTCCGCCGCATGGTCACCTGGTTCGGCGACCGCGCCCTCAGCGGCGACATCATCGTCGAGCAGAACATCCACGTCATCGACATGGCCAACTGGTATCTCGGCGCACACCCGCTCAAGGCGACCGGCTCCGGCGGCCGCACCGACTGGTCCGGCACGCAGAACAACACGGGCGATGCCTACGATCACTTTACGGTGACCTACTGGTACCCCAACGACGTGCACGCCAGCTTCAGCTCCCACCAGCTCAACGGGGCTTTCAGCGATCTCTGCGTCCGGTGCGTGGGCGTCAAGGGTACCGCCGACACGCACTACGGCGGCCTGGTCCGCATCGTCGGCGAGAATCCATGGAAAGGCACCGACCAGGACGACACGTTCCGCGGCGGATGCGTGACGAACATCCAGACATTCATCGATAGCATCCGCAACGGGAAGCCGATCAACAACGCGCCCACCGCCGTCGAGAGCAACCTGACCGCGATCCTGGGCCGCAGCGCCGCTTACGAACAGCGCCTGATCACCTGGGACGAGATGCTGGCCTCCACCGACCGCTGGCAGGTGAATCTGCCGCTGCGCTGGTAAGGCTACTGCGCCCCGCCGCGTCCACCTCCTCCCGGCGGCGTCGTGAGCCGGTAGCCTTCCGGCGGCTGGGCGCCCGCCAGCCACCGCACGAAGTAATCCCATCGCCGCCGCACCATGTACGCCTCGTTGCCGAACCCGTGATTGCGGTTGGGCAGCATCAGCAGATCGAAATCTTTGTTGGCCTTGATCAGCTCATCGACGACAAGCAGCGTGTTGTACGGCGGCACGTTGTTGTCCATGGTGCCGTGGGCCAGGAGCAGCTTGCCCTTCAGGTTCTTGGCCTGAAGCTGGTTCGCCTGGTTATCGTAGTTCGTGGTGCCGTCGGAGTTGGTCTTCAGCAAGCCCTGCCACTTTTCGGCCCAATCGTCTTCGTACTCGCGATTATCGTGATTCCCCGCCTCGCTGATCCCCACTTTGAAGAAGTCGGGATAGCGGAACATGGCGTCGGCCGTAGCGAATCCGCCGCCCGAGTGTCCGTAGATTCCAGCGCGGTCTAGGTCGATCCAGGGATACTTCGCCGCGAGCTGCTTCATTCCGGCCACCTGGTCGGGCAGCGTATTGTCGCCCAAGTCGCCGAAATAGGCTTCGTGGAATTTCTTGCTGCGCCACGGCGTGCCCATGCCGTCGATCTCGACTACGATGAACCCCAGCTCGGCCAGTGCCTGGCAGTCGCCGCGCGCCGCCGAGAAATTGCGGCTGCCGACGCTGCCCGTCTGGGGCCCCGGATAGATATGGTTCACGATCGGGTACTTCTTCGAAGCGTCGAAGTTGGTGGGCTGGAACATCAGACCGTAGAGATCCGTGACGCCGTCGCGGGCCTTCACCGTAAACGGGATGGGCGGTTTCCAGCCCGCGGAGGTCAGCTTGGAAATGTCCGCCTTCTCCAGCGTGGCGATCAGTTTCCCCGTGTTATCGCGCGCCACAGCTACCGGCGCCACGTCGGGTTTGGAGTAGCTGTCCGAGAAGTATTTGCCGGACGGTGAGAGCGACACGTCGTGATTGGCGTCCTCCGGCGTCAACAGCGCCAAGCCGCGTCCGTCGAAGCCGACGCGATAGAGGTGAATGAAGTACGGGTCGCGCCCTTTCTCGCGCCCCACGCCGAGGAAGTAGATCAGGCGGTTCTTCTCGTCCACGCGGAGCACCTGGGTGACATTGCCTTCGCCGGTGGTGATCAGGTTCTTGAGCTTGCCGGTCTCGGAATCGTAGAGGTACAAGTGCCCCCAGTTGTCACGCTCGCTGAACCAGATGACTTCATGGGTTCCGTCGAGGTAGTGCCAGTTCACGCGGCCGTTGCCGGATTCGAAAAACGTGGAGACCTCTTCCTTCAGCACGTCGCGCACCTCGCCGGTGGTGGCATTGGCGATGCGCAGCACTTCCTGGCGATGGTCGCGCGAGGTGGAAACGAAGGCCAACTTCGCGCCGTCGGGGCTCCACTCGACGTCGGCCCATTCGCCGCCGCGGCAGGCCACGTGATCGCACAGCGTCGAGCGGTGCTGATCGGGCGGCATCTGGAGCCGCGTGACGCGCGGCCCGTCGAGGTCCATGACCACGCGCTGGATCGTCGGCACGACGTCATCGCCCGGCAGGGGATACTTCCAGGCGCGCAGCGAGGGATGGCCGACCTTGGTCTCGACCAGGTACATTTCGCCGACGTTGCGCTGATCCTGCTGGAACGTGGCGATCCGCTTGGAATCGGGAGACCACAAGAGGATCGGCCGGTTGCTGGTGCTCCAGCCGGCGTTGTCGGTGGCGTAGCCGAAGTCCTTCACGCCGTCGGTGGTCATCTGCGTTTCTTTTCCGGTGGCGACGTCGCGCACCCAGAGATTCCAGTCGCGGATGAACGCGGCGTGCTTCTTGTCCGGCGAGAGGGCTTCCGGCACGGCATCCTGGCCGCCGCCCCGTCCACCGCGTCCGCCCCGGCCGCCGCGTCCTCCAGAGGGAGCGCCGCCTGTGACGGCGGTACACCGCACGCCCATCACGTCGCACGACCAGCGTCCGCCGGACTGCACCGTGATCGACCGGCCGTCTTCGGAGAACTCGATCTCCTGGAAGGGTTGATTGCGGACGTCGAACGTCCGCCCCGTAGCGGTCGCCAGGGCCGCGGCGACTTTCGCGTGATCGAACGCCGGCGCGCGCGTCCCCTTGGCCGGATCCACCAGCACGAACTCGCTGCCTTCGGCGGTCGTCACGCGATACCAAAACCGGTCATCCGGCAGCCAGTTCGCCCGGACGCCGCTGTGGAGCACCAGGGGATTGGTGTTATACCCCATGAACTTTTCGGCGTGCTGATAGTCCGCCGACGTGAACTTCGTTTGGCCAACCGCGGCGGCCGCGCACATCACCAAAGCACAGACTCGAAGATACATGTGGTTCAGGTTACTCCACCCCGATCCGGGCCACAATCAGGCCGCGCTCGCGTGTGTCCTCAGCATCCGGCGGCAGCGCCTTATCGAGCCGGAATCGCACCTCGACCTCGCCGCCGCTCTCGCCGAGCGCGCGCGTGTAAGCCGCCAGGCCGGGCGTGTCATAGACTGCCGGCTCCAACTCCCGGCCGTTCACGAACGCGCGCAGCGTGATGGCTCCCAGCCGACGCACCGATTCCTCGGCCAGCCAGAGCTGCATCTCGAGCACGCGCGCTGCACGTACGCGCACGGCGAATTCGCGCTCGGTCCACCGCCAGCCGGTCTCCTCGCTCTCGTGCCAGCCGGACAGCAACTCCACGTTAGCGAGGCGGTCGTAGCGGCTGCGCAAGAGGCAGAAGGCGCGCTCGTCGCGGTCCAGGCGGACCGGATCCGAGAGCGCCGTGTCGCCCAGGCTCACGTAATCCAACACGTCCCAGTGCGACCGCGCGAGCATCGCGCGCAGTCCGGCCTCGTTAAAGATGAAGTAATTGCTGTTGTCCTGGTTGAGCTCGTTTTCCGCCAGGAGATAGGCCAGCGCAACGCCTGCCGGCATCGCCGCACCGTCGGGATAGCGCCGCGCCACCCGCGTGCTCAACAGACAGTGCGTGGTGTGGCGCGCCAACTCTTCCAGCACGTAGAACGGATTGCGCAGGTGGTAGAGCACGCCGAGCATGATCACCAGGTCGTACGAATCGTGGGGCAGAGTGAACGGGCGGTCGATATCGATCTCGTGCACCTCGACGCACGACCCGAGCGCCGCCTTCAGCGTGCGAATGCCGCGCATGCCGTTGTGGTTGTACGCCGGATGGTCCGCGGCCACCACGTGGTACCCGAGGCTCTCGAGGAAGAACGCGAGCTCGCCGTCCTGCGCTCCCACGTCGAGGACGCGCCCGCTTCCGGTGAACAGGCCGCGGTTCGCGCCGGTGAGCAGTTTCTCCAGATGCTGGAAGGCGGAGAGCGTGTCGTATGGATACCACTCGAAGCCGGTTTCGCCGAGCCCGCGCTTCACCGCGCGCAGCCGCTCGCCGAACCGCCGCGCCTCGCCGATCAACTCCGCGACGTCCATCAACGTGCCGCCGTGACGTGGACACGCCGCAGCGACGGCGGCGCCTGATTGGCGAACGGGTAGACATCCGGCGTCACCACCACCTCGGAGGTGAACACCAGGGGCGTGTCGCTGATTCCCGGATAGGTCAGCTCGACGAAGAACGCGGTGTAGCCCTGTGCCGGGGGAAGGATGCTGGCCGTATAGATGCCGTTGGTTCCCGATACCGGGGTGCTGGTCCATACCGCGCCGATGGTCTCCAGCCGGAAGTCGCGCGCGTTGGGATTGGACGCCTGCCACATCATGACCTGCGACGGCGGGTCCACCACGCGTACCGTGATGGTGCCCGCCCCGCGATCCACGTGCCAATAGAACCGGGGACGCGGAGTATTCTGCGTGACGGCGCGAAACCAGCCCACGAGGTCCACCAGCACGTCCGGCGATTGCATCGAGTGGTCGGTGTTGGGAACGAAGCGCAGGTACTTCTCGCCAGGCATGTCGGCGAAGTAATAGCGCGGCGAATCGGGGACGAAGAACTGATCACCGGTGGAGCAGGCGGCGTAGGTTGGCATGGCCAGACGGTCGCGGTATTGGTAGGGATCTTCGATCTGCATGAGCGCGTCCATCTGCGGCGTGCCGAACCAGTTCATGATGCCCGCATTGACGTAGTCCTGGACGGCCGGCGGCCAGAAGCCGTAGGCCGCATAGGTGTGCTCCCAGACCTGCGGCATGTTGAGCGTGTCGATGACGATGGGCGCGATGGCCACCACGCGGGGATCTACGACCGCCGTGGACCACGTGGTCCATCCGCGCTTGGAAGCCCCGGCGACGACGAAGTTCTTGACGGGCATGCCGCCGCCGGGGAGGTTTGCCAGAAACGACGTGACCGTGTCCATGGCGCGCACGGCCGCCTTGGTCATCGGCAGGCGCGCCGGCCAGCGCTCGTCGCCGGTGCGCAGGTAGCGGTCCCAGGTGTAGGCGATGATGGCATCCTCCGTGCGCGGCTGGCTCTCGCCGGCGAAGGTCAGGGGCTCGTTCGGCACCTGGCCGAGGTCCACCACGACGGCGCCGGTGCTGGCGGCCAGGATCATCATCAGCGGGTCGGGTGAGGGCGGGGTGGGCGTGTTGCTGCCGCCATCGATGAAGAGCACTACGGTCGATGTGGTCACCTGGTCGGGCTTGACGATAGTCACCCAGTGATGCCAGACCGGGCGGTCCACTTCGGCAGTGGTCAGCCAGGTCTGCGAGATCATATCGAGCTGCCAGGCGGTGATGCCCGCCGAGTTCACCGTACGCGCGAGCGTGTAGCTATACGAGCTGTCAGGCGCGGCGACGTAGCGGTCGAGCGCGGTGTAATCGGCGGCGTGCAGGGCAGTGCATAAGAAGAGGGCAGTGATGATTCGGAACATAAGGGGGCTCGCTTGGGGTAACGGGTTGGCTGGAGATTCGACGCGGAGGCGCGGAGACACGGAGAAAGGCGGGCTGAGATAAGAGGCAGCGGAGTACGCTGAGAATGCCGGACGATACATACTATTGGTGCGCCTTCCTCCAGTCTTCTTCACTGAGGATCTTGATGCCGTTGCCGGTTTTGGCGACCAGGGCCTGGAATTCGTGGATGACGTCCTCGAGCTCGCGGGCCAAGACGTCGGCGCGAGCGAATTGCTGGTCGGTGGGGCGGCCTTCGTAGCCGTTGACGTCGCCGTAAAGGCCGGTCAGGAATTCGCGCAAGCGCTCCTCGCCCGTGATCGCGCCGCCCTCTTTGGTGGCCACGATCTTGCCGCGGATCTTGTCCACCGCTTCGGCGAGAGCGGTCATCTTCTTTTGCGACGCCTCGTCGCGCACGGCGACGATCGCATCCACCGCCCAGCTCATGTGATTGAGCTGGGCCACGAGCTTGTTCACCAGGTCGAATTGCGCGCGACGATCCTCGACGGTGAATTTGGCGCGCGGGTCGAGCACGACGTTCAACTGCGAGGTGTAGACTTTGTCACCGCGAGTCATCTTGACGGTGTAGAGCCCCGGCAGGACGCGCGGGCCGAATGCCGCGGAGAAAGCGGCGCTGGCCGCCGGCGGCACGATGGGGGGCTTGAGGTGCATCGACCAGGTTGCCCGGTTCACGCCGCGATGCTCGCTGGTGGCCACGGTGTCCACGAGCTTGCCTTGCTGGTCCAGGATCTCGATCTTGAGATCGCCGTAGATGTGGCGGGATCGCTGGTAGTAGGGGATCATGGCGTCGGTGGGCTTGCTCGGTCCGGTGAATGTGCCATCACCCTCCGGCCAGCCGGCGTTGACCTCCATCCATTGGGGCGCCGCCGGCACGGGGAGGAACCCGGCATCTTCGCTGAGCATGGCGGGGGTCAGGGCGCGCAGGGGGGAGATGTCATCGATGATCCAGATGCCGCGGCCGTGGGTCGCGAGGACCAGGTCGCTGGTGCGCGGGTGGACGACCATGTCGCGCACCGCGACTTGCGGGAAGCCGCTGCCTTTGTATTGCGCCCAGCGCCGGCCGCCGTCGGTGCTGATCCAGAGGCCGAATTCGGTGCCTAGGAAGAGGAGGTTGGGGTTGACGAGGTCTTCCTTGATGACGTGGCCGTAGCCGCGGACTCCGCCTCCGTCCAGCGGCAGATCGGTCCACGTTTTGCCGAAGTCCGTTGTGCGGTAGACGTGCGGGGTCATGTCGCCGTACATGTGGCGGTCGAGGGTGACGTATGCCGTGGCTTCGTCGAAGTGGCCGGCTTCCACCCAGGAGACCCACGGGTCCTGGCCGCCGCCGGGAATCGCGAGGCCGACGTTGGTCCAGGTCTTGCCGCCGTCGCGCGTGAGCTGCACGTTGCCGTCATCGGTGCCCACCCAGATCACCTGGCCGTTGCGGGGCGATTCGGCGATGGCGTAGATGCTGTTGTTCATCTCGGCGGACGAGTTATCGACCGTCACGCCGCCGGATTCCTCCTGCTTCTGCTTTTCGGGATTGTTGGTGGTGAGGTCGGGCGAGATGCGGTCCCAAGACTGGCCGTGATTGCGGGATCGGAAGAGGAACTGGGCTCCCATGTAGATGGTACCCTTCTCGTTCGGGCTCATCTGGATGGGCGTGTTCCAGTTGAAGCGCAGCTTTTTCTCGCCGTACTGCGGATAGGGTTTGATGGCGCGCGTCTCATGGGTGTAGCGGTTGACGCGCCCGATTTCGCCGCCCTGCGCTTCGGCGTAGATGTACGCGGGGTCGGAGGGATCTTCCCAGGTCCAGAAGCCGTCGCCGCCGAACATGTTTTCCCAGCGGGAATTGGTGATGCCGCCGGGATACGACGAGTCTCCCACCCACGAGCTGTTGTCCTGCAAGCCGCCGTAGACGTGGTAGGGATCGGCCATATCCACGCTCACGTGGTAGAACTGCGAGACCGGCAGGTTCATCATGTGCTCCCATCGCGTGCCGCCGTCCAGGCTGCGCCACAGGCCGCCGTCGTCGCCGGTGTAGATGGTGTTGGTGTCGTCGGGGTCGATCCACACGTCGTGGAAGTCGCCGTGGGCGCCGCCCGAGACTATGCTGAAACTTTTGCCGCCGTTCACGCTCAACAGCAGCGGTCCATCGACCTTGAAGACCTTTTCGGAATCCTTGGGATCGACGATCAGGTTGCCGAAGTAGAACGGGCGCCACACCATGTACTGGCTGGCGTCGAGTTTCGTCCAGTTGGCGCCGCCGTCATCGGAACGGAACAGCGCGCTTTTGGCCGATTCGATCATGGCGTAGACCACCTGCGGCTTTGCGGGCGCCACCGCTAGCGCGATCCGCCCGTACGGTTTCGCGGGCAGGCCCTTGGCGTTGGCCGGCGTAAACTCGGTCCAGTGATCGCCGCCATCGGTGGATTTAAAGATGCCACTGCCGAGGCCGCCGGAGCGGAAGGTCCACGCTTCGCGGCGGAAGTCCCAGAGGGAGGCGTAGATGGTGCCGGGCTGTTGGGCGCTCATGGCCAGCATGGCGCAGCCGGTGGAGCGGTTGGCTCCGGCCAGCACCTTACGCCAGGTCTTGCCGCCGTCGCCGGTCTTGTAGACTCCACCGGCGTCGCTATCGTTCCACAGGTGGCCTGTGGCGCAGGCGAGCACGGAGTCGCCGTTGCGCGGGTCCACGAGGATTTTGGCGATGTGCTCGGAGTCCTTGAGGCCGACGTTGGTCCAGTTCTCGCCGCCGTCGGTGGATTTGTAGACGCCATCCCCGATGGAGACGCTGTTGCGCACCCAGCTCTCGCCGGTCCCCACCCACACGTTCTTCGGATTGCCGGGATCGACGGCTACGGCGCCGATGGACTGCACGTTGGCGAGGTCGAAGACGGGCTTGAACGTGGTGCCGCCGTTGACGGACTTCCAGACGCCGCCGCTGGCCGAGCCCGCGAACACGGTGATGCGCCCGTTTTCCTTGACCGCGGCTACCGCCGCGATGCGCCCGCTCATGGTGGCCGACCCGATGTTGCGCGCGGGCAGTCCCGAGATGGTGCCGGCGTCGTAGCGGACGGGAGCCTGCGCGGACAGGGAAAGAGCGATGGCGAAGAGACCGAGGGCTCTCATGTCAGCGCCCTCCCTTCGCCGTGCCCGGCATCTGGAACAGGCTCTTGTCCATGGGCACGTTCACTTCGATTTTGTCGAATCCCACCTTCGCGGAATCGCCGGGATGCTGCTTGCTGCCCTCCCGCATGGAGAACGGGTAGTACACGCCGCCCACCAGCTTGTACGATCCGACCTCGCGAAACGTCTCCTCCACCGCGCCGCGGATGAACCGGACGTACTCCACGCGGATGTCCAGGTAGGTTTCGGGGTCGAGATAGTAATAGACGATGTCGCCGTTCTTGAGGGTGGCCTTCAGCTTGAACGCGTCGTCGCCATCGACGGTGTCGTGACCGAGGTACTCGACCTTGTTTCCCTTGGCCTGATAATCGACGAGCGGGCCGTAGAAATCGGCTTCTTCGACGAGGGGGCGCAACTCGTCCTCGCCGAGCAGTTCGGGATCCTTGCGGCCTTCGAAGGGCGAGATCTTCCAGCCGGTGACGCCGTCATACGCTTCGATCTGGGTCATGCCCTGGACGGTGAAGGTTTCGCGGATCATGTCGGGAGCCAGCGAATCGCGCCCCACCTGCGCCATGAAACTTCCCGACTGCAGCCGGCCCGTCATGCGCAGGGATGTGACGGATTTGATTTTGTCGATCCCGCCGTGGGCGAGAAGGTTCTTCTGGACCAGCTCGTCGGCGGTCTGGGCTTGCGCCAGCGCGGCAAGGCAGATACCCAATGTGATGGGCAGCGTGCGGCTCATCGTGTTTCCTCCAGTTTCAGGACCAGTCTGACACACAACGCGGGGGAGGTTGCCGGATTGAGGGCAGGGAGGGCCGGAGAGGGCGAAAACCCTGGTTTGGGTGGGTCTCGGTAGTTTCGAATCCAGGTTCGTTTTTGGAGCTCTTTGTTTGTTTTCAATGAAATGGTGGGTTCGTTTTGTAACACGTGTTGTGCGGGGAGGGTTGGGGTTGGGCGGGACGTGATGAGGAATTCGACAATGCGGGGCGGGAGTGGTGGCGGGGCGCAGGTGTGGATGCGCCTGGATCGAGTTGTCGTGCGGCAAGAATTTTCCCCAGAACAGCATCGCGAGTGCGGACGCCCCCTGGTATTTAGCTAAACGCAAGGCGCTCCACGCCACGCGTGGTGGCCGACTGACGGTCGCTGTTCCAGAGAGTGAGTCCCTGCTGGAACGCGCTTTCGCCGCGGGCGAATCGGCCGGGAGTCAGACCGCGCAACTGCTCCGGCTGCTGGATCTGTACGGCGCCGCCGCCTTGCGCCGGGCCGTGAAGGAAGCCTTGGAACGCGATACGCCACGCGCCTCGTCGGTCGCTTTCCTACTGCGGCGACACCATCGCTCCGCGCCGTTGCCGGCGGTCGATCTCAGCCGCCATCCCGAAGCCCAGGCGCTGGATGTTCGCCCCCAATCTGGAGACCTACGATGAACTCGCCCGCACGCACGATGACGATGCCGAATCATAGCCTGCCAGCGCAACTGGACCAGATCGGCTTGCGCGCCGTTCCCGGCGAGTTGGATGACTTTCTGGCGCGGGCCACCAAACTGCGCTGGTCTCCGCGCCAGATCCTGGAGCAGTTGGCGCAGACCGAGGCCGCCGAACGCGCTCATCGCAGTCTGGAACGCCGGCTGCGGGTGGCGGAGATTAAGAAGTTCAAGCCCATGGCCGACTTCGACTGGTCCTGGCCCAAGAAGATCGAACGCGACGTCATTGAGCGCGCTCTGACGTTGGACTTTCTGGCCGAGGGCCGAAACCTGATTCTTGTCGGTACAAATGGCCTGGGCAAGACGATGATTGCTCAAAACCTCTGCCATGCCGCCGTGCTGGCGGGCCACTCGGTCCTGTTCCGCTCGGCGGTATGGTTGCTGGAGGAACTCCATCGCCAGAGTCCTGAAAGCCGCCAGCGCAAGCTGCGCACCTACACCAACGTGGGACTCCTTTGTGTGGATGAGGTAGAGTATTTATCTTTCGATGACAAATCGGCGCTCTATGAGGTGATCAACCGTCGCTACGAGCGAAAGTCCGTGGTTCTGACGACCAATCGACCCTTCAAAGAGTGGAACGAAGTGTTCCCCAACGCCGCCTGCATCGTGACCCTGCTGGACCGACTGCTGCACCATGCCGACGTAACCAAAATCGAAGGCGACAGCTACCGGGTCCGTGAGAGCGAACAGGAAACGGCGGCCGGCGGAGAAAGGAATGAGCGACGCTGCCGACCCAGCCTCCTACATCGCCGCCGTGCTTACGCTCTACATCAATCTTCCGGACACACCGTTGCGCGCCAGCGTCTCCGACCAATGGCTCGCCCGCCGCTTTCACGACGACGGCATCCCCCTGCACGCGGTCGAAACCGCGCTGTTCCTTGGGTCGCTACGCCGCCTGATCCGCCCTGCTGGAGCTCCGCGGCTCTCGCCTATCCGATCCCTGGCCTACTTCCGCCCGGTCATTGACGAACTCCAGGCGCATCCCGTGCCCGATGGATATCTCGATTACCTTCGCCTCAAACTCCGCCAAGCCGCCACAGCCCTGTCGGCAGATGCCCAAAAATCTCCGTTTTCTGATGACCGTTAACACTTCCCGACGCCCCCCTTCCCCGAGACAACAACCAGCCGGCGCCGAATCCGCGCCATACGCTCTCGTAATTTGCGGTCTTCCTGCTCCTTCGGATCGGAGCCGATCGTAACCAGATGTTCGTGACTCATGTTCGGTTCGTTCTCAACGGGGCCGGGCTTCCGCCCGCTCGCTTGACACCAATTCAGCGTCACTTTACTATAAGTGTTAGTTGCACCTATCAATATCGCACAACAGACCTGCGATTGAAAGCGGTTCAAACGCGGCCCCGGTGCGATTGAGTGGAGGGCACCGGCGACGCTGATTTCGCCCCTGTTCCACCGCAACTCGATGGTTCTGATTGAAAGGACGAAATAATAATGCGAATTGCCATCCCCATTGCCGACGGACGACTTGCCCAGCACTTCGGGCA
>DATJYJ010000383.1:0-3562 GCA_035578025.1 Verrucomicrobiia bacterium | reverse complement strand
TTATCGGCTCGAGGGCCAGGACCCGGACTGGAGAGAGGTGGTGGATATCCGGCAGGCGCAGTATTCGAATCTGGGTCCGGGCGACTACCGGTTCCGCGTCATGGCTTGCAACTACAGGGGCTTGTGGAACGAGACCGGGGCATCCTTCGATTTTTCTATCGCGGCGGCGTACTACCAGACCGCATGGTTCCGCGCTTTGTGTTTGGCCGCGTTTCTGCTATTGCTCTGGGAGTTGCACCGGCTTCGCCTGCACCGGTTGTCGCGGGAGTTCAACGCGCGCATAGAAGGGCGTGAGGACGAGCGCCTGCGCGTCGCCCGCGACCTGCACGACACGCTCTTGCAAAGCTTTCAGGGGCTGCTGCTCCGGTTTCAAGCCGCTATCAATCTGCTCCCTGGACGCGCCCCCGAGGCGCGGCAAGTGCTGGAAGCGGCGGTCGATGACGCCGCTCAGGCCATCACCGAGGCACGCAATGCGGTTCAGGATCTGCGCTCGTCCACCGAGACAAGGAACGAACTTTCCAAGGCCGTTGAAATGTTGGGTAACGAATTGGCCGAACAGCAGAGAGCTGCCAATGGGGACGCACCTGCCTTTTCGGTGGAAGTAGAGGGCACGACGCGGGAGCTGCATCCGATCCTGCGGGATGAAGTCCACCGGATTACCGGCGAGGCGTTGCGCAATGCCTTTCGCCACGCGCGGGCGCGGCGGATCGAAGTCGAAATCCGGTATGATGCGCGGAAACTTCGAGTCCAGGTGCGGGATGACGGCCTCGGTATGGATGGGAGCGTGCTCCAGCAAGGGCGCACCGGACACTTCGGCTTAGCGGGCATGCGCGAGCGCGCCAAAGCTATCGGCGGGCAATTGGAAGTCTGGAGCGAGCAGGGGGCCGGCACGGAGGTGGAACTGATTATGCCGGCTTCGGCCGCTTACGCAGGTCACGCCGGCCGGCGTTTTCGGATCTTCTAACGGCTCGGTGCGGACGAAGTCACGAGCAGCGACTCGCCAGGCAGCCCGACACAAGCCCGCCAAAGTCGTCTGATGACTTATGCAGCCTTGCGCATCCCCTCGCGAAGCGGCATCAAGTGAGGCGCGAGTTTCTTTTTGGCATTGAAGACCCGCCACTGCACGGTGCCGATCGGGATAGCGTGTGCCGCTGCGATCTCGTGATATTCCCACTGCTCGATGAACCGCAGTTTCATGACCTCGCTTTCGCGCGAGTCCAGGAACCCCATCCAATGGCGGAACTCGAAGCCCGGCGTGCCGGCGGATTTGTGACCGTCATGGCTTGCCAGGCGTTTCGTGACGCTCGCCAAGTCGACGGTTTTCACTCTGTACGCTTTGTTGTTGCTGTAGTGCCCGTGCATAACGTTCAGCGCGATCCTAAACAGCCACCCTCGGAACAAGGCGCGATCTCTCAGTTGGCCGGCTTTGTGGTAGACGTTCAGCATCACTTCCTGCGCCAGGTCTTCGGCTAGCGAAGCCTCACAACGGCGCGAACGGAAAAAAGCGACGAGTTGCGGCGTGAACGTGCGGAAGAGTTCCTCGAACGACTGGTCGCTGGGAGAGTCGAGGAACCTATCTACCACTGCACGGTCCTGCCGCCAGCGTCCGTTTCTCATTGGCTCAGTGCTCATTCAGTTCAACCCCTTTCGGCTGTAACTCCGTATAAGGCACATTTCCGGCCAGCCTGCCGCGGGCGGCGAAGCACGGTTTGATTGTCAGATCTGGGTAGATTGCCGCTGCCGGACTTTGCGCGCGCTGGGTGGCCGATTGCCGATTTCCGGGCTTGGCAGCGGGCAGACGTGAAGAGCGCGCGAGCAGCTTTAGTTACTTGGATTTCTGAGGGCAGGCTTGCGGCGGAATTTCCGTTGTAAGTCTGGCCAAAACTCTTTCAGAACGTTGCCGAACATATCGACGCCGAGTTGCATGCCGAGCTTAGACACGGCGTTTCCGGCCGTGCGGTTATCCGAGTAGTACGCGTTCGAAATTGCGACTGCTGCGGAATTTCCTAGCAGCTCCGAGTAGTTGAATTGCGTGCCGCCGGAATCCCGATGAGTCCGGAAGATCTGGCTCGCGGCATAGCCTACTCTCGACCACCCGCTTCCCGAGCCGCGCCGGAAGTAACGCGGATCCTGGTGCAGCAGCGTGGGGAAGATCGCTTCAGTCATGTAGTCGCCAATCACGAGGTCGCCGTACGACGCTCCGAAGTATCGGCTGTATCCCGCGACGCCCTGCCCGAAAGGACGATTCGCATTCGTCAATTGACCGAGGCCGCCGAATGCCGCACCCATCAGCACGGTGCCCCGGTCGAAAGCGTCTTCGGAGGCGATTTTGAATTTCTCGCGGGTGGTCAGGGGCGTGTAGTTCTTGAGGCTGGGGAACGTGCGGTAGTTCGGAATGATGCCCAGAATCCGCCCATTCTCCCGCGGCTGCGCGGCGGGACCGGCGTCCGCCGCGGGTTTCGCAGGGTTGAGAGAGGTCTCCTGGCAAGGAGATGATGAGGCGCAGATCGCCAACAGAAAGACGGGCACTAGGTTTCGGTGATTCAAGTAGAAAGCCTCCACTATTAAGGAGGGCGCAGCGCCGCGATTTGTTGACCTTCATTTGCGGAGGAGCCAGTTCAAGGCCCCGTCGAAGGTCCGAAATACGCCCACGGACGGCCCTCCTTGCAAGTCGGACAAGATAGCGAGCATGTTGGCCATGCCAAAGAGTGTGGGGTCAACGGTCACGAGCGCGGTGGGCCCAAACGGACCCTTCTCCATGAGACTGCGCAGGCGTTCGACAACTCCCCTTACCTCCTCAGCAGTCAGGTTGGTGGTGGCGGCAGACGCATCCACCAGTTCCCGGTGCGCCAACGCCCGCTCCCGGTTCTCATCGGTCAGGTGTGTATCGATATCGCGGAAGGACACGAGGCCCTCCGCGGTAGAGAACACGGTTCTCAGGTAGGGGTCGTATATGAACCGGATCGGCATGCGAACTCAACCCTGCCGAGGCATTCGGAGTTCCAACCGAGATACAGCAGCGCGGGTGCGCGGTTGGACGGGCTCATCGCGCCGGCTCCGCAGGGCAAATGCCGGACCTCCGACAGAAGCCCTGGGATAACCGACACTCCTCTAGCGTCGCCGCACGCCTAAACCGCGGATTTGACGCCACGGTCTAAATGGAATCCGGCCTGCTTCACGTCTGACGGAAGGGCAATCTCAAGCAGGAGCACACGAGAGAGATTCGAATGGCCACTGCCGCAAAATTTCGTATTGACGTCGATATTCACGACCTTTTGAACAAGCCGGGCCAGCAGGCACCGTCCCCCGCACGGCCGAAGGGGTTGGTGTTGCCTCAACCCGTTTACCCGCAATTCCCCGAGCGGCTGGGCGACCCGGGCCCGGAGGTCCCGCCGGAAAAACGAAAATGGGGCTCCAAGGATATCTACCGGATCGCGCGAGGGTGGCTGTCACCGTATGTCCGGTCGCGCGTCATGCCGGGCGAGTTCCATCCGATTACGGCGTACTTATTCATCGAGTACAAGTGCAATCTCGATTGCTGGTACTGCTGGTCGTACAACAA
>DATJYJ010000382.1:0-21266 GCA_035578025.1 Verrucomicrobiia bacterium | reverse complement strand
CAGTTTCGGCCAGGATGTATTGCCCGTCCCGGCTGAAGTGCAGTTCGCGAATGACGGACGAGAACGGGGCTTGGGCCACGACCGCTCGAGCAAATAAACTCGAGGCGAGAAACAAGGCAGGCAACCATCTCCGACAGGTTGACATGGGCGGGCCTCCAGCTATCTCAGAATATCTCCGGAAGCCAACACTCAGTCAGGAATCATGTGCTAAATCCGCAAAACTACTACGTCGAGAGGAATCGTTCAACAGCCGATCACGTCCTTATAATACTTCTCATACTGCGGAATGATCTTATCCGAGCAAAACCTCTCCGACGCGTTCCAGCGACCCGCCTTGCGCATGCGATAGTGTAAGTCATCGTCGCTCAATAACTGCACCACCCGTGCCGCCTGCGCGGCGATGTCGCCGGGAGCTTCCAGGAATCCATCTTCGCTATCGGTGATCAACTCCGGGACGCCGCCGACGCGCGTGGCGACCGGCACCACTCCGCACGCCATCGCTTCCAGCGCCACCAGACCGAACGATTCCAACTGGCTCGGCATCAGCAGGACGTGCGCCAGCGGGATCAGCCTCTCGACGTGGCTCTGCTTGCCGAGAAACGTGATGTGGTGCTCCACCTTCAGCTCGCGCGCCAGGTGCTCCGCGGGACTGCGCTCTGGACCGTCGCCCGCCATCAGCAGGTGCGCCGGGACGTGCTTGCGGACTTCCGCCAGAATGCGGACACAATCCTGCACGCGCTTCACGGGGCGAAAATTCGACAGGTGAATCAGCAGCTTCTCTCCCGCCGGGGCGTATGCCGAAGCGCCGGCCTTGGCCTCGTCGGGGTGGTACATGTCGCAATTGACGAAGTTCTTGATGACGCGAATTTCGTTTTGTACGCCGAAAACGTCCACCGTCTCCTTGCGCAAATAGTCGCTGATGCAGGTGATGCCGTCGGATTTCTCGATGGAGAACTTCGTGATCGGGAAATAAGATGGGTCCACGCCGACCAGCGTGATGTCGGTGCCGTGCAGCGTCGTGATGAACGGCAGGCGGCGTGTGGTGGCCAGCATCTGCTGCGCCAGCATGGCGGAGATGGAGTGCGGGATGGCGTAGTGCACGTGGAGCACGTCCAGATCATACGACTCTGCGACTTCCGCCATCCGCGATGCCAGCGCCAGGCAGTAGGGCGGGTACTGAAACAGCGGATAGGTGGAGACTTCGACCTCGTGATAGTGGATCCGCGGCGTATCGGGGTCGAGGCGGATCGGGTTGGCGTAGGTGATGAAGTGGACTTCGTGGCCGCGCGCCGCCAGCTCCATGCCGAGCTCGGTGGCCACGATGCCGCTGCCGCCGTACGTGGGATAACACGTGATGCCGACGTTCACTTCACGAGCGTAGCAAAGCCGATCTGGCCGTGGAGGTTCTCGTCGGGCGAGGCGGTGTCGCCGCCGCCGAACCAGACCTTGATGGTCTCGCCTTCGACCTGGACGGTGGGGTCGCAGAGGACCTTGAAGTTCCAGGATTCGGAGCCGGTGTAGCTGACCGGGAGCCTGGTCCAGCGGACGCCGTTGGTGGAGCGGGCCAGCGCCAGGTAGCGCGTCTCATCGAAGTTGCGGACGGTGTAGAGCATCCAATAGAAGCCATCGGACTGCCAGACGGCGGGCTCGCCGAGACCGGCTTCGCGGTCGAGATCGAGGTCGAGCACCGGGTTGGAGCGGAGTTTCTCCCACTGGACACCGTCGCGAGAACGCGCCAGGCCGATGCGCTGGCGGACCGCGCGATCCTGGCCGAGGTAATACATGTAGAACCATTGTTGGATGCGGATCACGTACGGGTCGGCCACGGCGCGTTCGTCGAAGGAGCCCACCGGACCGCGGTCGAGAACCGGCCGCGGCTCTTTGACCCAGCCGCGCCCACTGTTGCGCGCGAGGCCGATGCGGTGCGCCCCCCGGGGGCCGGCCTGATACCAGTACATTGACCCGAGCAGGCTTCCATTGGCGGCGATGTAGCCGCCTTCCCAGGTGTGCGGGTCGGGCGAGAGGACGATGCCTTGAGGCTGCCAGTGAATGCCGTCGCTCGAGCCGGCGAGCGCGGTGTGCCAGGTGTGTCCGTCGAATACCGAGTAGAGATTGATCCTGCCATCGACGGAAGGATTGAGGGCGTCCCGGAATTCGCCGCTTCCCAGAACGGGGTCGGGCTGCGCTACGAAGCGGAAGATCAGCGATGGATCGCCACCCGGCTTTGGAGGAAGGGTGAAGCCGGCGTACCGCGCACAGCCGGCCAGTACAAGGAAACCGGCGGCGGCGAGAGGTCGCATCGGACAGCTCACTGTAGCGGGATGCGGAACTTGAGACCCACGCCGCGGCCGGGGCGGGATTCGAGGGTGAGGTCGGCATTCAGGCTGCGGGCGCGCCGCTTGAGGCTGGCGGGGCCGAGCCGGAGGAGTTCCAACTCCTCGAGCGTGTAGGTGCCGGCGAAGCCGAAACCGTGGCCGTTATCGTCGATGGAGATTTCCAGACCGCGGTCGGTCTTCTCCATGGCTACGGCGACCCGGGTGGCGCCGGCGTGCTTCTGGACATTGTGAAGGGCCTCGCGCAGCATCTGGAGCAGTTCGAGGGTCATTTCCTGCGGAAGGCCGAGAGGGCTGTCGGTGCCCAGGAACGTCACCGGGATGCCGCTCTCTTTCTGAAAGCTCTCGGCGGCCCGCCGCGCGGTGGCTATGAGGTTGGCTCCATCCACATCGACGGGGCGCATGCTGTGCAGGAAGGTGCGGAGGTCGCGGATCTGGGTCTGCGCAAGGGTCTGCAACTGTTTGAGGTCCTGCATGCCGGCGTCAAAATCGCGTTCGAACAGCTTGCGCAGGATCTCCAGGCGCATCTGGAGGCTGATGAAACTCTGCAGGGGCCCGTCGTGAAAATCGCTGGCAATGCGCACGCGCTCGTTCTCGCCGGCCTTCTCCGCCGTACGCTCGGCCTCCCCGGCGCGTTCCTTGAGGCGGGCGATTTCCATTTTCTGGCGCCGCATGGTCGCCGCAAAGGCACAGGCCAACGCGCCGGATATCACCACCGTACGCTCGAGGACCCAACTGCCATCGGGGAGAACGGCGCAAAAGACGGCACTGACGGCGGCGATTACCACGACTTCGACGGTGCTGTAGAAGACCAGCGCCTCGGTCAGCAGATAGAGGAAAAGAGCGGAGGCGAGCCATAGCATGGGCTCAACGCGAGTGCCGGCCACGATCAGAAAACAGACAGTGTCGACAAACAGGGCAAACAAACCGACCATCCCGGTGTAACTTCGGCCGCGGAAGGCCAGGAAGAGACCGCCCAGGAGGTAAGCGCCCAGAAGGCCATAGAACACCGGGGCAGAGGAAGACGGCAGGAATACATAGGCCAAGAGCAGGGCGGCGCCTGCCAAGGCGACCCGCGCCCAGGCCAGGTAGCGGGGCCATGCGAAATTCACGGTGAACAGCACGGTTCACTTCCGATAGAGGTACAAAGTGTGGCTGCGGCCTTCGCCATCGTCGGCGATGTTCTCCACCTTCTCGGGCGTCCAATTCCGGAAGTCGAAATCCTTGGCAACCACGCGCGCGCCCTTTTTCAACTGGCTGTCGAGTAGAGGCTGTACCTTGTTATTGACGGAATCGGGGAGGAGGTAGACGGTTACCAGGTCGGCCGAGCTGTAGTCCTGCTGCAGGAGGTCGCCGTTGACAATCCGGGCGTTCTTGTCGAGGTGGAGTTTGAGGATGCGGTCGGCGCTGCGTTTGGCAAGATCCTTGTCGAGCTCGACGCCGACGGCCATGGCATGGAATTTCTGGGCCGCCGTGATGACGATGCGGCCGTCGCCGGAGCCGAGGTCGAAGACCTTCTCGCCGGGTTTGAGGCCGCCGAGCTGGAGCATTTTTTCGACCACCAGTTGCGGGGTCGGATAGTAGGGCGCGAGCTTGTCGCCTTCGCCGGTCTGGGCGGGCGCGAGCGCGGAGCAGGCGGCGAGAAGGAGGATAAGTTTCCCCATTTACTTAACCATAACCCACGGACGCGAGTTGCGCGCGCTGGGCGGACGGCAAACTGGGACTGTCCACCCCACGCTGAAGGTCAGATCCAGACTTTTTCGAGGGGGACGCCCTGGCGGCAGAGCTCGCAGTGGGCGGCGTCGGAGAAATAGCGAGCCTCCAGCTTTGCGAGGTAGTAAAGCGGGAGGTTTCCGAAATCGTGAGTGTCGGGCGTGGGCTGATAGATAATGACGGCCAGGCCCACCACGGTAGCGCCGCGCGATTCCAGGAGCCTTTTCAACTCGGCCAGATTCCTGCCACTGCGCAGGATGTCATCGACGATCACCACGGCTTCGCCGGGCTGCTGTTCGAGATACTGGCGGAAGCGCAGCGGCTCGTCAGTACGCTCGCGCTCTGCCCAGTAGACCTGCTTGGCGCGCAGGGCTTCGGTCACGCCGTAGGCGACAGGCAGGCCTCCGGTCATGGGCACGACGATCGACAGATCGCGGATCATGGCGCGAATTTCGGGATTGGCGCGCAGCAGGCGGCTGAGTCCGACGCTGAGCATGCGCTGGTACTGGTAGTAGCGCATGGCCAGCGGCACCTGCAGGTACTCGTTGGAGTGCAAGCCGCTGGGGTATTCGAAATGGCCATCGCGCAGCGCGCCGGTCTCGCGCAGGACCGCCACAACTTCGTCTTGTGTAGGGATGATGTGCATGTGCCTCGTCCGTTCTCAGTTGGCTCCGCGGCCGGTGAGAACCCGCGGAATGGTCTGCAACAGGATCTTCCAGTCTAACGCCAGGCTCCAGTTATCGATGTATTGCATATCCATTTTCATCCAGGTATCGAAATCGACGCGGTCGCGGCCGGCGATGGCCCACAGACAGGTGAGTCCGGGCCGCATGCGCAGGCGGCGGCGCTGCCATCGCGCGTAATTCTCGACCTCGCTGGGCACGGCGGGCCGCGGGCCGACCAGGGACATGTCGCCGCGGAGAACATTCCAGAGTTGGGGCCATTCGTCGATGGAGAACTTGCGGAGCCAGCGGCCGATGGGAGTGAGACGCGGGTCGTCGGGGATTTTGAAGGCCGTCTGTCGCACGTTGAGGTGCTCGAGGTGCTTTTTCAGGTCCTCGGCGTTCTCCACCATCGAACGGAATTTGTAGAACAAAAAGAGCCTGCCGTTGAGGCCGCAACGAACCTGCTTGAAGACCGCCGGCCCGGGCGATGTCAGACGGATGGCGATCCAGATGACGGCCATGAAAGGCAGGAGCACGGTCAATCCGGCGGCCGCGATGAGAATATCGATGACGCGCTTGGCGAGGAGTTTGACCTCGTCGTACGGCGCGGCGGAAAAGGTGAGGAGCGGAGTCGGGCCGAAGCGCTCGAGCGAGACGGTGCTATTGACGTGGGGGAAGAAATCGACGGCGACGCGGGTACGCACGCCCTCCTCGTCGCAGAGAAGGAAGGCTTCTTCGAGCGAGGCGAGGGCTTCGCTTTCGACCGCGAAGATGATTTCGTCCACGACGTGCTCGCGGAGGATTTCGGGCAGGTCCTGGACGGGCAATACTTTGTATGGCACGCGGAGGGCGATCTCTTTGGGAGGGTTCGGGGTCTCGCTGAGGAAACCGCGCAGGCGGACACCGTATTCAAAGGATTGCTCCAGGGCGCGCGCGATGCGGCAGGCGCGCTCGCCGGTGCCCACCACCATAACGTAGTGGGGGGCGGCAAATTCGCGCCGGATGACGCCGACCATGCGGCCTGCGGTGAGGCGGAACAGGACGAGGAGGGTCCAGGCGTAGGCGGCGAAGAGGGCGACGAAGAAGCGGCTGAGGTCGAGGCGGAAAAGGTATTCGAAGAGCACGAGCCCGAGGGCGCCGTAAGCGCACTGGTTGGCGGCATCGCGAAGGACGACGCGGGGATGGCCGCTATCGAGTTTTTCGTAGACTTCGAGCCAGAGGCCGATGGCAACCCAGGCAGCCAGCGAAAACGCGAGCACCAGGGCCTTGCGCTCGACGGTCATGTAGAACTCGTGCTCGAGGTGGAGGACGGCGCGGGTCTGGTAGGCCGCCTCGAAAGCCAGGGCGGCCAGGACGATGTCCGATAGACCAAACAAAACACGAGCCTTACGTTGTCGGGCGAACATCCGGCTACAGGATATCATGCTGCTCGGGGCGGGACTGCTGGCCTGGCCCTACAGTTTTCCGGGGATCCGCCGATCTGTGTCGTGAAGGAAGCCTGTTCCTGCCAGGGGCAGGCCGCGATTACATGATCTGCATCCGACAGCGGGCGGCACGCTTCCGCCACGGCCTCTTGTTCGCGATTCTGGTGATATCCAGCGCGAATCTCACCTATTCCGCGACTGCCCCAGATGTCTCCTTTTCCCCCGCAACTCTCGACTTCAAATACCTGGTGGGGAACGCGCTGCCCGCCGCGCAGACACTGCAGATCAAGAGCACCGGGACTGCGCTGGATTACACGCTGCTGGTCACGGGGACGGCGCCGAACTACATGGGGCAGTGGCTGAGTCTTTCGGCTGCGTCCGGAACTACGCCCGGCACCGTGAAGGTTTATGTAAATCCATTCGGTCTTCCTTCCGGGAACTACTCGGCCAGCATCGTGGTGAACGCACCGAAAGCCAATACCACGTCTGTGATCTATTCCGTGACCCTGGAAGTCGGCGACCCGGCGCCGCTGTTGAGTGTCACAACGCCCGATCCCGGCGGCTCGATCCTGTTTGCCTTTGTCACCGACGGCGCAGTCCCAGCCCATAAGAGCATGAGTGTCATGAGCATCGGAGGAGCGCTGTCGGCCAGCATTGCGCTCTCCGGGGGAACCTGGCTCAAGGCCACGCCGACGGGCAACATCGCGCTCGTGGGACTGCCCAGCGCGGTGGATGTATCGGTTGACCCGACCGGACTAACACCTGGGAGTTACAGCGGCAAGATCGTGGTCTCTTCGACGACGGCGTCGAACAAAGCCATCACGGTGCCGGTGACCCTTACGGTCTCGGCCGGGAAACCCGTCGTGAGCAGCGTGTGGCCGATGGGAGCCCTGGTGAACACGGCGACGAATGTGACCCTCACCATTACGGGATCGTACTTCTATCCGACATCGACGGCCACGCTTGGGGGCAAGGGCTTTGCCGTGACCTACATCAGTCCGACGACCCTGATGGGAACGATCACGCCCGATCTGATGGCGAACTCCGGAAAGCAGCAAGTCGTGGTCAGCACCCCGACGGCGGCCTCCTCCTCGACGGATCCGACTATGTTCTGGGTGTACCCGCCGGGACCCCAGATTCTGTCGGTGGCCAACACGGCGAGCTATACGGTCAACACGATATCGCCGGGCGGCATCGTCACGATCTACGGGATCAATCTCGGACCGGCGGCAACTCCTCCGGCGCTGGTCACGGTGTTTCCGGGCACGGACCCGATTCCGACCACCCTGCCGGCGGCGGGCGGGACCTCCGTGACGATCGACGGCAGCCCGGCGCCGATACTGTATACCAGTCCGACGCAGGTAAGCTGCATCGTGCCCTACGCGGTTTCGGCGAAGGTGAAGACTCCGGCGATTACGGTGAACCTGGTCGTCAACTATGTGTCAGCGTCGCAGCCGCAGGCGGTCACGGTGGTGGCGGCCGACCCGGGAGTCTTTACGACCGACGCTTCGGGCGCGGGTCAAGGCGCCGTTCTGAACATCAACTCCACCACCGGAAACATGACGGTGAACAGCGCCACCAGTCCCGCGACCAAAGGTTCGGCAGTGGCTATCTATATCACGGGTTTCGGAACCACTCAGTGCGTGGACGGCACGGCGCCCAACCTCTGCAACCCGGCAGCGACGGAGGCGAATCTCGTTAGCGGGGTGGTTACGCCCGTCCTGCCGGTCTCAGTGGCGATAGACGGAATTACGGCCCAGCTTGTCGGCGCCGGATATCAGGCGCCGGTCGGTTCGGTTCCGGGGGTGCTGCAAATCAACGCCACGGTGCCCGCCGGCGTGACTGCGCGGAACACGGTTCCCGTGGTGGTGACGGTGGGAGGGTTCACGAGCCAGGGGAAAGTGACGATGGCGGTGAAGTAAGGCGGGCTCTATTTGCCCTTCGCGGCCATTTTCTTTTCGAGCGCCTGCATCAGGCGGCTTTCGACATCCACCGGGATGGGATGCGGCTCCATGCCTTTGTATATGCGGATCGTCCGGCGCGTGGTATCGGCGATGACCCAGCAGTTGGGGCATTCGGCGATGTGATGCTCCAGCTTGGCGCGGACTTCGGCATCGAGGTTTTCGTCGAGGTAGTCGCTCAGCTCGTGAAGAAAGTCTTTACATGTAAGCAAAGGCGTCGTCTCCCTTGCGCTTGAAGAAGCGGGTCAGCTTCTCTCGCAGTTGCAATCGGGCCCGTAACAGGCGGCTTTTGACGGCCGGGACCGACAGGCCAAGCGCGTCGGCCGTCTCCTCCGTGGACAGCTCATCGATGTCGCGCAGAACGAAAACCGAGCGGTACAGCGGGTCGAGGCTCTGGATGGCGCCGTCCAGAATCTCACCCAGCTCTTCACGCGAAAATCGCTGCTCGGGATCTTCTTCCCAGGAAGCGATCTCGCGCACTACGGTGTCTTCGCCCGTGTCGATAGTCTCGTCGAGCGAGACTGATCTATCGGTCCGCCTGCGGCGAAGCTTCATCAGCGCCTGGTTCACGGCAATACGGACGATCCAGGTATAAAACTTGGAGTCCCCTTTGAACTGGTCCAGGTGCTCGTAGGCTTTCATGAAGGTTTCCTGGAGGACATCCTCGGCGTCCTCCCGGTTCTGCGTGACGTGCTGTGCCAGCCGAAAAATCTTTCCTTCGTAGCGCCGCACCAGCTCGCCGAAGGCGCGCGTGTCGCCTTCGCGAGCCTGCTCTACCAGGACGGATTCGTCGATGCCGGCTTGGCTGGTCAAGGCCATATTGAAACCTACCTTCTCATGATAACGTGCGCGGCGAGCGGCTCGTTCGGACGGGATGGCGGATCTTTCACATGTTACGCTAAGAGTCTTCCTTATGAGTAATATCGAAATCACTCTGCCCGACGGCAGCAAACAGCCGGTCGCGGCCGAGACCCGTCCCATCGATATCGCCAAAGCGATCAGTCCGCGCCTGGCGGACGCCGCAATCGTGGCCAAGGTGAACGGCGAGTTGTACGATCTGACCCGGCCCATCGAGAAGGACGCGACGGTTCAAATTCTCACCTCGAAGGATCCCGAAGCGTTGTACGTTTACAGGCACTCGACCGCACATCTTCTGGCCGCGGCCGTCCTGGAGCTCTACCCCGAGACCAAGCTGGGCATTGGCCCTCCGATCGAGAACGGGTTTTATTACGATTTCGACCGCGCCACGCCGTTTACCCCGGAGGACCTGGAGAAGATCGAGAAGAAGATGTGGGAGATCCAGGCGCGGCACCTTCCCTACGAGCGGATCTACACGCGCAAAGAGGACGGGCTGCGCAAGTACGCGGATGCCTGGATGAAATGCGAGCTCATCGACGAGCGCGCCGATGCGGTGTTCTCGGAATATACGCTGGGACCGCATTTCATCGACTTCTGCCGCGGGCCGCACCTGCCCGACACTTCGAAGATCAAGGCTTTCAAGCTGCTGTCCATCGCCGGCGCGTACTGGAAGGGCGACGAGCACAACAAGCAGCTCCAGCGCATCTACGGCACGGCATTCTTCACGCGGCAGGAGCTGGAAGATTATCTGAACCGGCTGGAGGATGCCAAGCGGCGCGATCACCGCAAGCTGGGCAAGGAGCTCGAATTGTTCACGGTCAGTGAAGCGGTGGGCGCCGGATTGCCGATTCTGCTGCCCAAGGGCGCGACCGTGCGGCGGCTGCTGGAAGAGTACATTCTGGAGCGCGAGCGGGAGATGGGTTACCAGCACGTGTACACGCCCGATCTCGCCAAGGTGGAGTTGTACCAGCGCTCCGGCCACTGGGCGCACTACAAGGACAGCATGTTCCCGCCGATGGACCTGGAAACCGAGCAGATGGTCCTGCGGCCGATGAACTGCCCGCATCACATTCTGGTATATGAATCGAAGCAGCGCAGCTATCGCGATCTGCCGGTGAAGATCGCCGAGCTGGGCACGATGTACCGCTACGAACGCTCGGGCGCGCTGAGCGGGCTGAGCCGCGTGCGCTGCATGACGCTGAACGACGCGCACATCTTCTGCACGCCCGAACAGATCAAAGAGGAGTTCACGGGCGTTATGAAGCTGGTGGAGCAGGCCTACCGCGATCTCGGAATCACCAAGTATCGCTACCGCCTCTCGCTGCGCGACAAGGCGGACAAGGAGAAATACGTCGATAACGACGAGATGTGGGCGCTGGGCGAGCGCGTGCTGCGGGAAGCCATGGACGCGCTGGGCCTGTCGTACGTGGAGGCTCCGGGGGAAGCCGCGTTTTACGGGCCGAAGCTCGACATCCAGCTAGCCGACGTGATGGGCCACGAGGAAACGTATTCCACCATCCAGGTTGACTTCCACCTGCCGAACCAGTTTGCCCTGACCTACGTTGGCGCCGACGGGAAGGAACATCGCCCCGTGATGATTCATCGCGGGGTCATCAGCACCATGGAGCGCATGCTCTCGTATCTGATCGAACTGTACGCGGGCGCATTCCCGGTATGGCTGGCGCCGGTGCAGGCGACGGTTCTGCCGATCACGGACAAACAGCTCGAGTACGCGCGCGCAGTGGAAAAGCAGCTCGCGGCGGCCGGAATCCGGGCCACGGTGGATGAGCGCAGCGAGAAGGTCAACCTGAAAATCCGCGAAGCGCAGTTGCAGAAGGTCCCGTTTATGCTGGTGGTGGGGGGCCGGGAGGCCGAGGCCAACCAGGTGTCGGTACGCAACCGGAAACACGGCGACCAGGGCGTCCGGACGGTGCCGGAATTCATCGGCCAGATTCGCGCGCTGATCGATTCCAAAGCCTCGACGGAGTAGGATGCCCGCGGGCCGGCTTCACTCGTGATGCAGACCATCGAAGTCGGCGGCGATCTCGGGCAGCTCGATGCGGCGATCGAGGCGCTGCCCAACGCTCCCGCGGTCTTCCTGTTGTGGGCCGACGCGGGCGAGCCGTATCTCTCGAAGACCACGCTGCTGCGGCGGCGGCTGCTGCGCCTGCTGAGGGAGCGCGAGAAGCCGTCGCGGCTGCTCAACCTGCGCCACACCGTGAAGCGGATCGAGTACCGGCTGACGGCGTCGGGCCTGGAATCGGCGGTCGAGTTCTATGAACAGGCGCGGCGGCATTTTCCGGAGACTTATCTCGACCTGATGAAGCTGCGCATGCCGCCGTACGTCAAGCTGGTTCTGAACAACCAATTCCCGCGGACCCACATCACGACGCACCTGACGCGCACGGGCGGGCTGTACTTTGGACCGTTCCGCTCTCGCGCCTCGGCCGAGAAGTTCGAAGGGCAGTTCCTGGACCTGTTTCAGATCCGGCGCTGCCAGGAGGATCTCGTGCCTTCGCCGGAGCACCCGGGCTGCATTTACGGCGAGATGGCGATGTGCCTGCGGCCCTGCCAGGAGGTTGTGGGCGAGGCCGAATACAGGAACGAAGTGTCGCGGGTGATTCAGTTTCTTCAGACCGACGGCCGGTCGCTGCTCGAATCGGTGGCGCATTCCCGCGACCGCCTCAGCCAGGAGATGGAGTTCGAAGAGGCGGCACGCCAGCACAAGCGGTTCGAGAAGGTGCAGGAGGTGCTGCGGCTGCGCGACGAGCTGGCGGCGGATGTCGACCGCCTGCACGGCGTCGCAATCACGCGATCGCTTGCCGCTGACGCGGTGGAACTCCGGTTCGTGCGCGAAGGCGCCTGGTGCGCACCGGTGCGATTCAGCTTCGAGGTGCAGGAGGGCAAGCCGGTCTCGCTGGATCGCAGGCTTCGCGAGGTTTGCGCAGAGGTGGTAGCCCTGAAGCTGTCCGTTCGCGAGCGCCAGGAGTATCTGGCGCTCCTGGCGCGCTGGTATTACTCGACGTGGCGCGACGGGGAGTGGATCGGCATCGAAAGCTTCGACCAGATTCCGTATCGCAAGCTGGTGAATGCGGTGGGACGTGTGGTGCGGAGCGAAGCAAGCTTATAATGACCCTTATATGAAAGAGTGGGGCTTCGCACAGACCAATCCCAACGAGGAGTTGGCCCAGGTACATTATTTCTCGATGAAGAAGCATCAGCCCAACGGCGAGGTGGACTTTTTGATCATCGTGAAGGAATTCATCACGCCGAAGGAGCCGACGATGCACTTTTTTGCCCAGGCGGACAAGGAGACCAATCAGCACACGGCGCCGTACCGTCCTTGCGGGTGGGGCAAGACGATGCTGGAGGCGCTGAGCGAGTGTATCCGGGCCATCCACCGCTTCCCGTACGAGGGCACGGAGATCAGAGCGGCGAAGGCGTAGGACTCCTACTTTTTCTTGAACACCCGGGACTTGATATCCGGCCAGAATTCGCGAAAGCTGTTGGCCGAGACTTTGACTCCCATGCCGACGCTGCCCCACTGCACGATCTTCCAGGGCGTCTGCAAGTCGGGCGGATTCCAGCGGGTGGCGATAGCCCAGCTTCCGTAGACGCCGGCCGGCACCGAGTAGGCGAAGGTATGGCCGCCGCCGGGTTTGGGCACCCAGAAGGTGGCGATGAGCGAATACTTCAGGCGGTGAACGAAGCTGCCTTTGCCCAACCGGAAGTAGCGCGGATCTTCTTTGTGGATGGCCTGCACTCCGCCCTCGATCAGCTCGCTGAGCACGAACTGCCCGTATTGCGACGCGACGCGCTTGCCGAAGCCGGAATAGGTGCGGCCCCATTGAGTCGGAAAATTGCGGACGTGGTCGCTGATGGCGCCGGGCACGGTTTCGTAGAAGGCCTGCATCCCGACCAGTTTCTTGAGAAAGACCACCTCGCGGGTTTTCCAATCGGCGTCGCCCGCGGCCTTTTCCGTATCGTCGGCCGAAGCCGCCGCCGGCGTGGCCGGCGTAGCTGGGGCTGCCGGGTCGTCCTGGGCACGGCAAAAAACGCTCGCGACGAGAGCGAGCACGCACAGAGAAATTGACCGTTTCAGAGAGACTGATCCTTACGAGAGACTGGCGCACAGCCGGCTCCGATGGTTACGCGGTACCGGCCAAAGAGAACTCTCTTATTATGTAACAATCGCAGGTGGGTATGCGCGGCAGCGGCAGGCAAATGCTTTCGATCTGGCTGTTTATCGGCATTTTGTTGCTCGTCTACGGGACGATCATCATGGGCGTCGGGATGTGGGAGCTGTTCTCGCCTGCCGCGCATCCGACGGTCCTCGCGGAGCTGCACCCCAGCCTGTGGTGGGGCGCGCTGCTGCTGGTGTTGGGAGGCGTGTTCGTGGGCACCAACTCCCGCTGGTGATTCCGTGGCTATTGCGCGCCAATGAGCGTCGTGAAACTGGTTGCCTCGAGAGTGAGTTCGGCTTTGCCGCCATCCACCGGGATGGGGGCCGCCTCTTCCATTCCGCGCCCCGAGTCGGTCACCCAGACGCGGACCTGTCTGACGTCCGCGGGAAGGCCCGAGACGATTGCGGGACGTTTGCCGGTGTTGTTGACGATGTGCACCGTGTAGGCGCCTTCGGCGATGTTGCCTAAGGCGGCGCAGGTGATGCCCGGCTGGTCGCACTTGACCGGCAGGACAAACGAGCGCGGCGGCGTGGACGCGAACTGCCTGAGGTTCCAATAGCGCTGCGTGGGCCTCAGTGGGCCGTTGTCGCCGAAGATGCCGCCGCCGGCCAGCAGCGAGTAGTCGGCCGTCATCTGCCATTGCAGGATGGACTTGGGCTGGGCGATATTGAGGATGCGCGTGTACAGGTTGATTTCGTAGAAGGCGAACGAGGGCTCCAGAAAGATCTGCGGATACCGGTAGGCTGCGGCATCGGTGCTGCCTTCGGCGACCAGCAGCGGCACGTTCAGGGCACGCGCGGCATCGCGCCACTGGGCGAGGATTTCGTCCGTGCATCCGCGCCAGGAGTGGAAATCCACGGCGCCGATGTACTTCACGGCTTCGGGGTCGCGCATGGCAGGTTGGATGAAATCGACGGGATTGGCGTCGGAGGTATCGCCGAGGGCGAGTTTGGTCGCCAGTCCACGAGAGGCGAAGTACGGGCCAAAGGTCTTGATCATCTCTGCGTGTTCGCGAGGGGTCTGCCGGACATTGATGCCGAGGTCCGACTCGTTGAACGTGAACATCGCCGGCTCGACGCCGTACTTCTCTTTCAGGTGAAGCAGGTAACCCGCGATGGACTCCTTGATGCGGCCCATCTTTTCGGGGTTGAGCGGATTTCCGCGGGGTCCGACCTGCGGCGGCGTGAATCCGGGAGGGACTGGATTCGGATTGGGCGGCGCGACGCTCCCACGGCCGCCGAGCACGGCCCACTGCGGCGCGGACCACGCGCTGACTATGACCGGCATTCCCTTGCGCGTCAGGCCGCGGGCCATCTCCATGGCCTGCGCGACACGCGGGTTGATCTTTCCCGCGCGGGCGTCCGCCAGGGGATCGGCTTCCTCATTGGGATGCCAGAGCGCCCACGGCAGTTCAACACGTCCCCAGGCAAGGCGGAGGTTGTCCAGGTTGTATTGAATTACCTGTGGGTCGGTTCGGGCATTCTGGAGACGGAAGTTGCCGCCGAGCCCGTCGAACATCTGGCCGGGATGCGCGGGATCGACTGCGATGGTGACGGGGCTGGTGTCGGGTTCGCCCGTCACCTTCAGCGTGAAGCTCTTCTTCGCGGTCTGGCCCTCCTGCGCCTTGCCGGAGACGACGGCGAAGTAGACCTGGAGGTCGAAGTTGTTCTCGCGGCGATCGTCGCGGACGATGATCTCGGTAGGCTCTGCGAACGCGACCTCGAGCTGCCGGCGCGGCGAGACGAAACGGACGCCGGAGGCTTTGGCGCGCAGGTATTCATTCTGATCGTTCGGGCCGGGCGCCAGCGAGACCCGCTCCGGCACCGAAGGCTCCGCGCCGGTCAACTGGAGCGAGCCACCCGAATACTGCGATGCGGGGAGTTCGAGACAATAATACGCGCCGGCGATATCGGCAGCGATGGGGAATCCGTATTCGACGTCCACCCTGGCGGCGCCCGGACCGGTGTCCTCGACCGTTTCGGTGGCGGAGAATGCCCAGTTGACTCCCTGGGTTCGAAGAGGCCGGGGCGGCAACATCCGGATGGTGACCGTCTCAACCTTGCCTTTGCGGCTGTAGGTGTTGGTCTGGCGTTCCCTACCGGTGCGCGAGACCGCGGACCAATCGGGCTGGACCACGCACATGCTGGAGTTGAGCTCCATCAGGTGGCCGTCGATGCGGATTCCGGTGAGATTGCCCCAGGCCATGGTTTCGGGCTGGGCCGCGGCGGTGCAAGCCATGCCCGCCAGCAGAGAAAGGACAATCAAGGCACGCGACACTTCAAACTTCCTTTCTTGCGTTCAATTCGCGCAGCGCGAACGCGCAGGCGCCGACGGCGACCGCTTCGCTGGTTCCCAGGCGGGTGAGGCCCACGGCGGTGCGGCGCATGGGGTCGTATAGGACATGACGGCCGCCGGGGAGTTCCACTTTGCGGACTTCGCCGCACAGGAATTTTTCGCGTTCCGGGGGCTCTTCCAGGTTGAACACGAAAGGCGCCAGCCGGCGCAGCGGAGGGGTATAGCCTTCGTACGCGGCGTTCGCTGCGCGCACGAGGTGTGCGAGAAAGACAGGATGCGCGGCGGCGATTCCGCCGCCGATCACCGCCAAGCCGTCGATCAGAGTCAGGGCCTGGGCGAGAGCGTCTCCGGCGACTTCGCCCAGACGGCGGAACGCTTCGGCGGCGGCGTCGCGATTACCGGGCGCGCGGCCGAGAGCGATATCGCAGATCACCCTCGGCTCGGGGGCGTCATCTCCGGCAATTCCGCAGGCAGCGGCGTAGCCGCGGCGAACGCCTCGAATGGACGCGCTCTCTTCGGCGTGCACGGCGGGATCGAGCTTGTTGCGCAGGAGCCAGGCTTCGCCGCCCGCGGAGTTGTCGCCGAGATACAGCTCGCCATTGCGCACGATGCCTCCGCCGAGGCCGGTGCCGAGCGTGAGCCCGAACAGGTTGCGGTAGCGTTTCGGGTTGCCGGCTTGCTCGAGGAGGCTGTTC
Source organism: Verrucomicrobiia bacterium (assembly GCA_035578025.1). Classification (GTDB taxonomy): domain Bacteria; phylum Acidobacteriota; class Terriglobia; order Bryobacterales; family Bryobacteraceae; genus Solibacter. The sequence continues at coordinate 5,138 of DATJYJ010000382.1, read as the reverse complement.
ACGTAGGGCAGGAGGCCCGCGATGGCTTCTCCGTAGACGAAGAGATCGCCGTCGTTATTGATGAAGACGGGAACGCCGAACCGGTCCTCGAGAATCGGCCCTAGGGGCACGGGGTCGCGGAAGGCCGGGAAGTTTTCCAGGCCCGCGATGATGCCCGCGGGGTAATCGGCGGGGCCGGGGAAGGCGAAGCTGATGGCCGCGGGGGGCTCGGGGAGGTGCTGCTTCAATTGCTCGAAGCCGCCGATGATGTTGCGCAGGCAGCGGTCACGGTCTTCGGGCTCGGTGGGACGAGAGGTTGGGCCCGCCAGCAATTGCCCGCCGCGAATGGCCGAGAACTTCAGGCCGGTGCGGCCGGCGTCCAGGGTCATGACGATTCGCGGGTCGTGAGCGAGGTTGATGTTCATCGTTCAGGAATTCAACGCATTGGACTACCTGTTTTAGCGCGATTCGCGCGCGACATCCATCATGCGCGCGAGAGCCGCCAGGGCGCGTGCCCGGGCGGCCGTGTGGCCGACAATCGGCGGCTGCGATTCCGGAGCCCAGCGGCGGATGTACTCGCCTTGAGGATCGAACTTGCCGGCCTGGAGAGCAGGGTTGAAGATGCGGAAGTAAGGCGCGGCATCGGCGCCGCAGCCGGCGACCCATTGCCACCCCATGGTGTTGTTGGCGAGGTCGGCGTCCACCAGCGTGTCCCAGAACCATGCGGCGCCTTCCTGCCACGGAATCAGCAGATGCTTCACCAGAAAGGATGCAGCCACCATGCGCACGCGGTTGTGCATCCAACCGGTGCGCCACAACTCGCGCATGCCGGCATCGACCAGTGGGTATCCGGTCTTGCCGCGGGTCCACGCCTTGAGATTCGCGGCGTTGAATTGCCAGGGGAACGCGCGGAATTCGGGCCGCAAAGGCTCCTTCGGTGTGTGCGGAAAATGGAACAGCAGGTGGTGGGCAAATTCGCGCCAGGCAATTTGCCGGAGAAACGGCTCGGACGCATCGGACTTTCGGCGCGCGTAGTGCCAGACCTGGCGCGCGCTGATTTCGCCGAAATGCAGATGGGGGGAGAGCCGCGACGTGCCGCGATGGTCCGGCCGATCGCGGTCGGCTGGATAGGCCGCGACTTTGGCCTCGAGAAAAGCGTTCAACTGCGCCGCTGCGGCCTTCTCCCCCGGCTGCCACGTTTCGCGCAAACCAGCCGCCCAATCGATTTCGGGCAGTAAATCGAGATCGGAGACCTGTAGCGTGGACGGCCAGCGGGCGGGCGGGGCGAGTTTGTCCGGTGCGGGCCCGGGCGACGGTGGTGCGGGCATGGCCTGGCACGCCCGCCAGAAGGCGGTGAACACCTGGAAGGGCTTTCCGCTGCTGTTCCGCAGGTTCCACGGTTCCCACAGCAGATTTCCCGGCAGGCTCTCGGCGGCCAGTCCCGATTCATTGAGGCGACGCTTGATCTCCGCATCGCGCGCGATCACGGCGGGCTCATACCGCCGGTTCCAGTAGATCGCTTCGGCTCCCGTCTCGGCCGCGAGCGATCGAATGGCTTCTTCGGTTGGTCCACGGCGCAGAATGAGCGTGGATCCGCGTTTCGCAAGCTTTTCCTCGAGCGCGATGAGCGAGTAATGCAGCCACCATCGCGATGCGGCTCCGGGCGCCCACGGCGCCTCTTCCTCCGGCGCCCAGACGAACACGGGAATTACGGCCGGATGCGATGAAAGAGCTTTGTGCAGCGCGTCGTTGTCGGCCAGGCGGAGATCCAGCCGAAACCAGACCAGCGCCGGTTTGGCGCTCAAGCCTGTCCTCGCGGTGCTGGCCTGGCGGGCAGACAACAATCGGCAGGGCACTGGTCGGGGCCCGGACCCAGAGCCCCGAGCGCGCGCCTCTCGTGACCCGCGGTGCGCTCCAGAATCAGCTCGCGCAGCGCGCGGATGAATGCCGGATGGACACCGACCGTACCGGCGCGAACCAGGTTCACGCCCAAATCGCGGCACAATGCGGCGGCTTCGGTATCCAGATCGTAGACCACTTCCATGTGATCGGAGAGAAAGCCGATGGGCGCGACAACGAGGTCGGACGAGCGCAGGCGGCGGATGTAATCGCAGATATCGGGCTCGAGCCAGGGCTGGTTGGGCGGACCGCTCCGGCTCTGATAGACCAGGTCGGCGGGGGGACGGCCGAGGGCTTCACACACCAGGTCGCGGGCCTCCTGGAGCTGCGCCACGTACGGGCTGGACTGCGCCATGGAGACCGGGATGCTGTGGGCCGTGAACACCAGCCTGGCCAGCGAGCGGCGTTCCGCCGGCAACTGCTCCAGCGCTGTCCGGACGCGATCCGTCATCGCCTCGATGAACCCGGGATGATTGTAGAATGATCGCAGCTTGTGAATCTCGGGGGCGCCCTCGCCGATCGACGCACGCGCCCTCTCGAGATCCTCGAGATATTGCCGGCAGCCGGAATACGAGCCGAAGGCCGATGTGGCCAGGGCCAGGGCGCGCCGAATGCCGTCACCACGCATCTGGCGCAACGTATCCGCCAGCATCGGGTGCCAGTTGCGATTGCCCCAATAGATTGGCAACGACGGTCCGTGCGCCTTCAGTTCCGTATCCAGCGCGGCGAGGAGGGCGCGGCACTGATCGTTGATCGGGCTCCTGCCGCCGAAGTGGTAGTAATGTTCGGCCACCTGGAGCATGCGTTCCCGCGGCACGTTCCTGCCATGCAACACGTTCTCCAGGAACGGCATCACCTCCTCCGGTTTTTCGGGGCCGCCGAAGGAGACGATCAACAGCGCTTCGTATGTCATGTGCGGAACATTCCATTATCCCCGAAGAGGCCTGAATCGCGGTCTCACGTCAAAGCCGTAACCAGAAATCGTGGGCGGACCGTCATGATAGAAGGAGATTGCTTCGCCGCCGGCAAGGAGGGAGTTCCTGCTCGTCATGAAACCGTTCTGGTGTCTGGCCCCGGTGTTGTTTCTGGATGTTGTGTCGGGCTTCGGCCAGGCGCCGCCGAGCCGCGGCGCCCCCCGAACCCTGACGGATTTGAGCACTGCCGTGGAGAGCGTGGCCAAGTCCGCGAGCCCTTCGGTAGTGCAGATCACAGTTCGGGCTCTCGCCCCGCTCGAAGACGACGAAACCCGTACCGGGTTTCTTGCCAACCAGCAGGCGACGGGTTCTGGGGTGATCCTCGATCCCGAGGGGTACATCATCACAAACAACCACGTCGTCGATAACGCGCTGAAAATCGATATCAGCGTGGCTGCTCCTAACCAACCCGATGGCGACGATCATCAACACTACGTTGGGAAGATTGTCGGGGTGGATCGCGACAGCGATCTCGCCCTGATCAAGATCGACGCCAAGAATCTCCCCACCCTTCCATTCTGCGATTCCGGCCAGCTCAAACAGGGGCAGTTGGTCATCGCTGTCGGAAGCCCGCTCGGACTCGAGAATACTTTGACAGTCGGCTACGTCAGCGCGCCGGTTCGTCACCTGCGTGCGGACCAGCCAATGTTCTACGTTCAGACCGATGCGGCGATCAACCCTGGCAATAGCGGCGGACCCCTGCTCGATACGTCGGGGCAGATTGTGGGAATCAACACCCTGATCCTCACGCAATCGGGCGGCAGCGAGGGCATCGGGTTCGCAATTCCGGCGAGCGTGGTGCAGCGGGTGTACAAGGAACTTCGCGCCAACGGGCGGGTGCGACGCGGCGTGATCGGGGTAGTGCCGCAGGATCTTACGCCGACGCTGGCTTCCGCGCTGGGCCTGCAGCATCACTCCGGCGCGATCCTTTCAGACATCGTCCCGCACGGCGCCGCGGAGGCCGCCGGACTCGCGCCTGGCGATATCGTGCTCTCCGTCGATGGCAAGCCCATCAAGGCAGCGCGCCAGTTGACGGCGGCAGTGTTTCAGCACACATCCGGCGACCAGGTCACGCTGGAGATCGAGCGCGGCGGCCAACGCATGCAGAAGACCGTGGCGGTGCTGGAAGCTCCCAACTCGCCCGGCGGACTGAACGAGCTGGCCCATCGCAATCCGCACCTGGTGCGCCAGATCGGCATACTGGCGCTCACCCTGGACGAGCACGTGACCGACATCATGACGGATTTGCGGCGGCTTTCGGGGGTGGTGGTGGCCGCAGTCCCGCTGGAGTTCGCGGCGCTCAATCCGGGGCTGGTGACCGGGGACGCGATCTACGAAGTGAACGGGAGCAGGGTTGCTTCGGTGGAAGATCTGGAGAAGACCTTGGCCGCGAAGAAGCCCGGCGATCCGATTGCCATGCAAGTGGAGCGCTCCGGGCGGCTGATCTACGTTGCGTTCGAATTGCAGTAGGGCAAGCGCGGCGCGCTTGTGACATCATAGGCGCTGGGAGGATCGTCAAGTCCCATGAAGCGCGTGATCCTGCTCCTGGCCCCCGCGGCTGTGCTCGGCCTGCTTGCGTACCTGCTGGCCCAGACTCCCATCCAGCGATCCACCGGTGCCGCGCCTGCTCCTCGAAAGGCGATCCGGATCCAGTTCGGCGAGCGGCAGGATCGCGAGACCGATTACTCGGGCAGCCTGACGCTGAGCGAGGGCCGGGTCCTGGAACTGATCCCCTGGCGCTTCTTCGGCGACGATCAAATCCAGGGGAATAGCGCGTGGAGATTGGCCACTCGAAAGGGCAACCTGGAGAACCAGCCGGATCAGCCGCGTCCGATCTCCACCGCCGGGCAGAATCAGAACATCGTGCCCAAGGCGGTGTCGGCGGTGATCGACGCACCGGGCACAGCCAGCGTCACGGTGCAAACGGGGCGCGGGTCGTTCCAATTCCGGCTTAGCGATCTGAGCGGCGGCCGCACGCTGGAGTTCGAAGCCGGCGACGTGACGGTGCAAGCCGTGCCTGCCCCGGGGCGGATCTCGCCCGCGGTTGGGCCCAGCTCGCCGCCCGATCACGACTATCCGGCGATTGCGATCGCCGCCGACGGCTCTGCCTGGGCCGCGTGGCAAGTGTACGAGAACGGCGGCGACCGCGTGCTCGTGGCGCACTCGACGGCGGACGGCTGGTCGGCGCCGGAACCGCTCACCGCTCCGGGGCAGGACGTGTTTCACACCGCAATCGCCGAGGATGGGCGCGGGCGCGTGTGGGTGGTCTGGTCGCAGCGCGATGGC
>DATJYJ010000381.1:0-78732 GCA_035578025.1 Verrucomicrobiia bacterium | reverse complement strand
GGCTGGTAGTAGTAGGTCGAGCGCGGCAACCCCAGCAGTTCGCATTGCCGTTGGACGCTCAGATCGGGATGGCGCGGGTCGATCCATAGGCGGCGTTTTTCAAGTGATAAGCCCAGCTCTTTTTTTGAGAAAGTCCAACTCCACTTTCAACTGACCGATCTGCTTGTAGAGTTCGTCTTTCTCCGCGTCGGCCTGCTGGCGGATCTGCTCGCGGCCGTTGCCGAATACATCCGGCAAGCCGGCCAGAGCCAGTCTCTTCCAGCCGCCAACTTGTGTTGGATGGACGCCAAACATCTGGGCGATCTGCGTGGTCGTCTTCTGGGCCTTGATCGCCTCGATGGCGACCTTGGCCTTCAGGCTGGGCGGGTGATTCTTGCGCGTTCGGGGCATTGACTCTCCTTCATTTTCAATGCCGCCCACCATCTAAGAAAAGGAAAATTGCTGTCCAAAAAATGGGGTCCATTACACCAACGGCAGCCTATTGATGTTCGCATAATATAGAGACATCAGAAAGACTCGGCCTGTTGCCATCGGTCCGAATGATTAGCGAGTTCTGACCGGCGCGGCAATCCCAGTCTTGGAGTTTGCCGCGCATGAACGCCTTCATTTCCTCCAGCCGCCGGGCCGAGGAGGCGCTGCCACCATCACTCCCAAGGACTGGAGGAGATCCTGGGATTGTGGTGGCAGTGCCGCCCTCAAGCGGGCGCCCGACGCTGTCATGCTACGTAGCACTTCAATGCCCCCCGCATCCGCTGCCGTGAGTGCCGAAACGTCGACAGACACGTCCTTGTCATTCAGGATCGATTTCGCAGTATTCCACGCATGCTGAAGGCTGGCTACGGCATCGCCCGCCAGTTCGCCCTCAAGAACAAACTCGAAGGTCTCAGCGCTGTCGTGCAGATGTATTTGCATTAGTTCTACCGTGCAAACCCGAGCGGTGTTACCACGCGATAGGTATCGCCTCCCAGATCAATACCTGCGAAGCACGTTCGTGTCCATCCAGGCAGCCCCGATATCGCGTGGCGATCAGGGCGCCGGACCGGAACATGCTGGTCCAAATGGACGTCGTGCGGAGAACTGGCATCCCATTTGCCCTGACTCGTAAGCGGATGATCATGCTCGTCAGGGCCGGATAAACTGCACCTCCGGGTGTCAGTGAGAAAGGAGGCTGCCATGAATACTTCGATAATTCGGCCGATGGTACCGACAGAGCGTACGGCTTCAACCCGCCTCGAAATCGGAAGCCAGATCTTCCATAATGGTTCGCCCGTTCAGCTGCTCTATCGCGTCCATCATGATCGGCATCAGGAGACATGGCGTGTCCGTCCGCTCTTTGTGGAGGCGCCGGACCGCAACGAACAGTTCCGCCGCTCCGATCTCATCTCGTTCTTGCACACGATCAGGACGCCCAATTGGTGCTGTGCCGCGTAGGCCCCGATAGCGGATGCTCATTCATGAACCACCGGACGGGCTCTCCTTCCAGGGCGATGCGAATCATCATCTGCCGACAGGAGGAGCCCGCCGCACACTTGACAAGCAGTCCAATCAGGAAGTAGGGGGAAGGCAGGAACGAGACTGAACGCGGCCAGGGCCAGATTTACCCAGGACAGGTAATAGAGCACGCCGGCGATTGTCAGGGCCAGAATTCCCTTGAGCCCTATGTAGAGAAAATAAAAGAAGGCGCCAGCCAGGATACTGGCGGCGGGACATGCGATCGCCATCAGGAACTCGGTCCTGGCATCCGGGGCTCGTTACCCATCTCAGCTACGCCGCCAAAGATGAAGAGCGTAATCCCCCTCATCGGCCTGCCGTGCTGCCGTGCCACCAACGTGTGGCTGGCCGCGGCTCGAGCGGCCGGAGCGGCCCGATATACAGCCGCTCACCGGCCTCTTCGTACTTCCAGCGGTTCAGGGTTCACCGCGCGAATCGTTGGGTCGGACTTTCCGCTGCGGAGAGGCGATGTAGCCATCTCTTGTGCGCACCAAGAGTCTCCCGCCGTGCGGCGCGGTCGCGGTCACGCGGATGACCCTGAAGGTTCCGTCCAGTTTCTGATTGGAGGGGATGTAAGTGAACGTGTACTGGTTGCGAGTGTCCGCAGCGATCGCCTGACAGACCTGCACTACCCTGCGTGTTTCGCTGGGGAGGTAGACTTCACCACCCGTTACGCGAGCGAGTTTCTTGAGAACCACGGGGTTGCGGTCCTTATCGTCCTCGTCGAACAATCCGATCGTGTAGATGATCGCGTCCGAACGCCCCGCGCTCTCCAGTACCTGGTCGAGCGTGTGATGGCTTGCGTTATCACCGCCATCGCTGATCACGATCAGAACTTTCTTTTCCAGGGAGGCCTTGTTCAGGTGCGCCAGGCCGGCTTCGATCGCGTCATAGAGGGCCGTCCTGCCATTTGCCGGAACGCCATTCAGCGCGTGCTCCAATTCAGCCTTACTGGCTGAAAAGAGCTCCGCGCCGCGCAGGCCGAAGGACACACGTTCGTTGAAGTTCACCACGAACATCTGGTCATTTGGGTTGCTCGATCGCGCGAAGGCCAGCGCCGCGGCAGTCACGTCTCTCCGTTTCCGCGACATGCTCCCGCTATTGTCGACGACCAGTCCGACAGCCACGGGCACGTCCTCATGATGAAACTCCCGGATCGCCTGCGGCACGCCATCCTCGAACACCTGGAAATCGTCTTTCCGAAGGCCGGAGACGAACCGCCCTTTCCTGTCGCGAACGGTCGCATGGAGAACCACCAGGTTCACGTCGACCGAAAACTTGAAGTCCGGCCCCGAAATGTCCGCCTGGCCGGAAGCGCATTGTACCGCCATCAGAAGAAACAGCGGAAGGGAGCAGGTATTGCGTCCTTTCCGCGCCGGCCACCTGGCAGCGCACCTTCTACGCAGCGGCATTCGTGGGAGTGTTCACCGGGACCGTCCGGTTTCTGGGAGCGGCTTGCGCCTTGGGCGCGACGATCTTCAAGATTCCCTTGTCCAGGGTTGCGGACACCTTATCGACGTCAATCGCCCCTGGCAGATCGGATCTTCGCAACAGCGTTTGTGCGAATTCGCAGAAGTGCAAGTGATTCGACTCTTCATGCTTGTGCCGTACCTCACCCTCGATCAGCAGGGAATCGGGAGTTGCGGTGATTTTGATATCGCCGGGCTCGAATCCTGGCGCTTCGACTCGCAAGGTCAGGTCGTTGTCATGTTTCGCCATCTCCGCGCCGGGCGACCAAATCAACTCTCGCTCGGCACGCAGCCAGTCATCCATATCACTAACAAGTGCGCTGCCCCGACCAAGGAAATGCTGGAACGCGCGCCGCCGCACGGCGCCGGCGACCTTCTCCATTTCCGTAAAGACTGACAGTGCACCTTTTTGCGGTTCGCGTATCTTTTCAATGGCGATACTATTCATATCTGGATCTCCAAAGTTCCGGGTTCTCAAGCAGTGTCCCGGCGGATGGCTCGGATTCCGACGTCCGCAGGGATGCATTATTGCTCGTTCGACCAAAAGTTTAGGTCAGGGGTATTAGAGCGCCATTAAGAGGAGCTTAGGGTTTTCTTAATTGTCCACCGGTGCGCGCGCTGTCCATAGACGGGTAGAGGTGCCGGCTTTCAGCCCCGGTTGGCGCGTACGATAAACCTCTGCGGTGCGGAACCAACGAAGTAGAAGGGAAAACACGTGACCAATGTCAAGCTGTCGTTGCCGCCCGGAGCCAGGACATCCACGTCACGCGGATGCACTACATCGGTCGATATCACGTGATAGCGGTAGACCTTCTCCAATGTGGTCAGGGTAATGACATCATCGCACCGTATCGAGCGGAGACAGCGGAAGAACGTGTCTCTGTGACCCGCAATCCCCACGTTGCCGCTCTGCCACGGGAATGCCGTGCCCGGGATGTGCCCAATCGCGCGGCGGAGGTCGCCGCCGGCGACCCCTTCCACCACGACGACGGACAGGCCGAGCCGCGGAATCTCGAGTCTGGCCATGGGCTCACCGTCAACGGGAAGCATCCGCGGCGCGTGCAACGTCGATGAACCAGGACCGCCAAACTGTCGAGCAGCGACGGTCTGAAAACGCTCGGCATCAGCCCAGGCCAAGACGCAGTAACCCAAGGTTGCTATTCCGCCAGCAGTCAGGACAACTTGAGCAGCCTGGAGCGCACGGCGTGTAAATCCGAAGGACACCTCACTTCATTTTCGCCACTGCGATTCGCAGAGAACCGGCAGCAACGAGCGATGCGAAGCCGATTAGAGCGAACAGGGGAAGGGAACTCGCCGACTTCGGCAGTTCTTTTCGAGGCGCCGGAGCGGGGGACGGCGGCGCCGGGAAGGCTTCGGCAATGTGGACTTCTTCCTGGGTCGGCTTCTGCGCCATCAGCGGGGCTTTCTTCATCGCCATCACGTGCGGTTCGGTCATCGACTTAGTCTGCTTCGTAGTATTCGCCGTCAATTCGTTGGGCATGGATGGCACCGGCTGTTTGTTCGCCTTAGCCAACTCAATCGCCTTGACCTTGGGATAGACAAAATCGTGCCCGAAGTTCTCTCCCGGATAGAACCATGCCTTCACGGCCTCTGGAGATCCGGCGGCACGCTCCTCAAAACTGATGATCGGCTTATCCGCCGTCGTGAGCCGGTAATCGGGAATGGCGAGAAAAGTGCCGTAGAGGTGAGTCTCCTCTTTGTTGAACACCTGGACGATGTTGCGATCTGACAAGGAATCTGCAAGTTTAAACACGTAAGTACCTGCCGGCAGGACCTGCCCTGGGATTTCGACCGGCCCGCTGAATGTGACGACTGTCTTCTGGTTCCATTCGTCGGCCCTGGCCTGTGGCGTCGCCGCAATCAGGATTCCAATACCAACTGATGCTATTAGCCGCACAACGTTCATCTCAATATCTCCTCTTGGGAGGAATAGGGTTGCCCCTCAGAGGCCCCTTTTCCCCTTTACCCTCCGAGTGCCAACTTACAGCGGAACATATAACGGTCCTGCGAACACCTCAGTGACATAATCCGGGAAGAGCTATCGGGACCGGAGGGTGGGAGGCGGTGATCAGCACTTGCCGCTTTCTTTGCGAAGCACGAAAATGCGCCTCCGAGCCTCTTTCGGCCCGGAACGGCCTGACGGATCGTGAGTAAAAGGCCCGCATCAACCACCAACATAGCTGCCAAGGGCTTAAGAAACAATTAAAAAACCATTACAGCTTCTTTTATGGGGCACCCATGCCCGACAGTTCCTGCCGGAGCTAACGGGACAGAACGGAATTGACACGCGAGAGAAGCTGATCCAAGCCGAACGGCTTGCTGACATAGTCACTCGCACCCGCTGCAAGCGCCCGGTTTCGCCCGCTCGAGTCCCGCGACGTGACCACAATCACAGGAACGTCGAACTCGGAGCGGATCACCCGACAGATTTGCAGCCCGTCCAGGCCCGGCATCCGCCAGTCGAGCAGGATCAACTCGGGGATCGCGGCACGGAGGATGGTGAGGGCTTCGGGTCCACTCGCGGCCTCGGTCACTTCATGTCCGCTGGCGCAGAGCGCGAGTTTCAGTGCGCGCCGGAATCCCCGCTCGTCGTCAATAATCATTATTCTTGCCATGCCGGAGCAGCCTTTCGATCAGCACTGCGGTTTGGCACCACGGTATGTTTCGGCCCTCAGCCGTTGCGCACCGCTCCAGGGTTTGACGGCGACGCTCTACGAATATAGGAAAAGCGCATTAGGGAAGAATAAGGAGAGTATTACAGATTTTCTGAGGGAACAGCCGTGACTGCAAGCCGGTATCCGATAGAGGGCTCGGTGATGAGAAAGCGCGGATTTCGCGGGTCTGGCTCGACCTTCTTGCGTACCTGGTTGATGAAAACGCGCAGGTATTCAACCTCATTGCCGTAGTCCGGACCCCAGACGGCCTGCAGAAGCCTGCGGTGAGAAACGACTTCGCCAGCGTGCTCGGCGAGGCAATAAAGCAATTTGAATTCCTTGGCGGTGAGGTGGAGTGTTCCGTCTGCCCGCCGCACTTCGTGGCTTTCGAGGTCGATCTCCACGCCGTCCAGATGGAGCGTTCGTGAGTGGAACGCGCGGGTGCGCCTGACTAACGCCCGAATGCGGACAATCAACTCCTCGATATCGAACGGCTTGGTCAGATACTGGTCCGCCCCGGCCTCAAACGCTTCGGCCCGCTCTTTGGCTAGTTTTTTGACCGATATGACGATCACGGGCACATCGGAGAAGACTCGAAGAGCACGGCAGGTGTCGATCCCGCTCATGCCGGGGAGGAGCACATCCAGGAGAACCACATCGGGAGTAGCGATCCGCAGCCGATCGACAGCTTCCTCGCCGCTGGCCGCCTCGTCCACTTCGAAGGCGCGTGCAATCAGGGCGATCTTTATCGCGCGCCGCGCCTGCGGATCGTCATCGACGCTCAAGATTCTCAAATTGCTCAAAGGATGCCTCCGCAGTCACTGGCAGGGAGATATGAAAGGTGGAACCGGAGCCTGGAGTGCTGTTCACCCAGATCTCTCCGCCGTGGGCCTCCATGATACATTTTGCACTCGCCAGGCCAAGCCCGGTTCCGGGGGGACCCATGTTGCGGGCACGTCCGCGATAGTATCTCTCGAAGATCCGCTGCTGTTCGTCTGCTGGTATCCCACAGCCGGAATCGGTGACGTGGACGACGAGCTCGGCCCCGGTGAATTCGACCTGGATTCGGACCGGCGACGCAGTGGGCGAGTACTTGATGGCGTTATTAACGAGTTGACGGATGACCTTTTCGATCAAGTCCGCGTCGAAGCTGGCGGCGGGGATGGGGTCAGGGCCTGCTACTTCGATCGCACGCCCATCTGTTCCGGGACCGATGCCCTGGAGCGCACGCGTCACCACTTCCCAGATCAGGTGGGGGGCTTTGTTCAAGCGCAGTTCGTGGGTGTCGCGGCTATTCATCCGGATTGCCTCGTCGATCCAACCCTCGATCCGTTCCAGCTCTTCGTCAGCGATTTCCAGGAGTTCCCTCTGTTGCGCGGCACTTCCAGGCTGTCTCGACCGCAGGGTGCTGACTGAGACTTTGACCGTGGCAAGCGGCCCCTTGATCTCGTGAGCCAGTGCGTCAAGAATCGCGGATTTGAGATTCCCAGCGTCTTGAAGGAGCGCCACATCCACGGCCTGACGCGCAGAGCGGACTTTGACAAGCGCTACTCCCACGCGCTCAGCAACCGCAGCCAGAGTATGCGGCGACACATCCGAGCCGGCCACACCGAGGCTGCTGCTCTCGCCGACCTTGACGACCGCGAGGCAGGATTGCGGGTCGAAGAACGACTCTCCGCGCGCGGCTACGTCGCGCAGCCGCTCTCCCGTGATGCGTCCAGATTCGGCGCCGGAGCGGAGGATTCGGCCGCTCGCACGATCGAAGAATGCAGCGCCCGCGACGCGCAAGGCGGTCACGACGTGATCCGCAATCCGCGCCAACACGACGTCCGGATCATCACATTGGAGCAGGGCGTTATCGAGCTCATTGAAACGCGCCAATTCGTTGCTGCGCGCCTCGGCCAGGCGACGATCGCGATTGGCGCGTGCCGCAAACCAACCGATTGAAAGGGCGGTGCACAAGAGCGCCCCTAAGGTGATCAGTTGTTCCGGCGGGCCTATTTCGAATCCGTGCAGGGGCAGCGCGTAGTAGTCGAAAGCCAGTCCGCCGCCGAGCGAGGCGGCGAGAGCTTCGGCCCACCCCCACCGCACCGCAACACCCAGGACCAGCAAAACCAGCGTTAGCGCCAAGGCAGGATGGTCCATTTGGGGAAGGGCCTTGACCGCGAGGATGACCGCGACCGCAAGAAAACCTGCCATCGCGCATCGGACGACGCGGCGGATAGTACGGCCTCGCATACGAGATGAGTTCCGTTCGATTCGCTCTACGGTCCGCATTACAAGTCTATCAGGGGCGGGGCCGTTGACGAGCGATGCGTGCGACGCTTTTTGAATTCTGGCGTACAAAGACAGAAGCACTTCAGTCAGGTTGCTCACGTAAGGGTATGTCACTTCGTATGGAGTAGCTCTCATCGACTCCTCGGGGCGGGGAAGGCGCCTGTGGCGCCGGGCAGGCGGGAGGCCTACCCCACAAAGATCCGAGCCTCGGAGTACTAAGCGCACTCTTCGAATCACACGTGCTTCAATGGAAACGATGCGCTGGATCCTGTCCCGTGAATCCGGAGAGATTCTGCAGCGGTTCCTGGCGTCCGATGTGCTCCTGGGCTTCGACTTCGATGGAACCCTGGCGCCGATTGTGGAGGATCCCGACCGGGCCGGGATGCGCAGCGAGACGCGGCGCCTTCTGCGCCGCGTGGCTGCCGCCCGCCCGTGCGTCGTGATCTCCGGGCGTTCTCGCGCCGACGTTTATGAAAGGCTGGCCGGCACAGGGGTGCGCCGCATCATCGGGAATCACGGCGGCGAACCGGCAAGACGAGGGTCCGAGATCCGGCGCAGAGTAACGTCGTGGCGCGACAGTCTCAGACGGCGCTTGTCCCTGGTGCCCGGATTGAGAGTCGAGGACAAGGGACTCTCGCTCACAGTTCATTATCGGGGTTTCCGGCCACGGGCCAGAGCAAGATTGGCCATCCGGGAGGCGGCAGAGCGGCTGCCGGGGGTCCGTCTCATCAGCGGACTGGAAGCCATCAGCCTGGTTCCCAGAGACGCTCCCGACAAGGGCACAGCTCTCGTGGCCGAAATGCGCCGACTGTCATGCAGCCGCGCGCTCTACGTGGGCGACGAGGGTACCGACGAAGACGTATTCGCACTTCACGACGATTCACGCCTCCTGACTGTCCGCGTAGGGCGGCGTCTCTATTCCCAGGCGCAGTATTTCCTCCGCAACCAGAGGGAGATCGACGGGCTGCTGCGACAACTACTGTAAAGCAGGGCGGCCGTCCGGATTCAAGCCGGCCGCCGCAGCAGGCGGGCGGCTGACCGTGTTTTTCAGAACACTTTGCTTGCGTCGACATTAATTCGGATATACAATCATTTGGTTTACATATAATTCCAAGTTCTCCGTTCCATGAGGTCTTTGCATGAGACGAGCAATCCTCCTGTTGGTGATATTGGCCGCGGCAGTGACGATCTGGTGGCTGGAGCGCCCGCGTCCGCAGACGCTGGTGCTGACCGGCACCGTGGATGGCAACGAGGTTGTGGTTGGCAGCAAGATCACGGGCCGCATCGTCACCCTGGCCGTAGATGACGGGCAGTGGGTGAAGGCCGGCGATCTGATTGCCGTTCTGGACCAGGACGAAATGCGCGCCGATCAGAGCGCCGCCGCCCACGCCATCGCACAGGCCCGAGCCAACGCGCAGCAATCTGTGGCCCAGACCGAACTGCTGGAGAAAACCCTGCCCACGAAAGTCCAGCAGGCGGGAGCGCAGGTGGAGCAGAGCCGGGCGCAGCTCGAGCAATCCCAAGCGCAACTCGCCCAGGCGCGGGCCCAACTCCAGCAGGCGCAGGCACAGGTCGCCCAGACTCAGGCGGCGGTAGCAAAGGCCCGGGACAACTACAACCGTATCCGGCCGCTAGTCGAGAAGGACATCAACCCGCCGCAGGATCTGGTCAGCGCGAAAAGCGATCTGGATTCCTCCACGGCCAACGAAGAGGCCGCGCGGGCGGCGGCGGCGGCGGCTCAGCGGGCGGTGGCGGCGGCGGAGGCCGGTGTGGACGCTGTCCGTCGGTCCGTGGCGGCGGCCCAGGCTGCACTGGCGGATGCCCAGCACCAGGAGCGGCAAGTCAACGTGCAGGAGCGACAGACGGAAGCGCTTCGCGCAGCCGAGGCTCAAGCCGTGGCCAATGCCGCCGCTGCGACGGCGCGCTTCGACGAGACCCGGATCTACGCCCCGGCCAGCGGAATTGTGACGCTCCGTGCGGCGCGGCAGGGCGAGGTGGTCAATCCCGGCAGTCCCATCGTCACCCTGTTTGACTTGAGCTCCACCTGGGTAGTCGCGGACGTCGAGGAAACTTACGCCGATCTGATCGCCATGGGACAGAAACTGCGTGTCCGCCTGCCCTCGGGAACCGAGATTAGCGGCCCGGTCATCTACAAAGCCGTGGAGGCGGATTTCGCCACCCAGCGCGACGTGAGCCGCACCAAGCGCGACATCAAGACTGTCGCGATTCGCGTGCGCGTTCCCAATCCAGAAGGCAGGCTGCCGCTCGGCATGACCGCCTGGGTGATGCTGCCCGTGCCGGCCCTTCCGCCACGTGCGCAGCTCACCACTATAAAGGACTGACCGTCATGGTTGCGCAGTCGGAAGAACCCAACGGTGTCGCCATCCAGGTGGATAGAATCAGCAAGCGCTTTGGCGCCCTGCTGGCGGTGGATGACGTGAGCTTCACTGTCCGGAACGGTGAGATTTTCGGACTACTCGGACCGAACGGCGCCGGCAAGAGCACGCTCATCCGCATGCTGACGACGCTCGTGCCTCCGACTAGCGGCACAGCGGTCGTGGCCGGCCATGATATCATTCGCGACCCTAACGCGGTGCGTGCCTCGATCGGGGTCATTCCGCAGAACATGACCAGCGACCCGGAGCTGACCTGCGCCGAGAATCTGGGGATTCACGCCCGCCTCTACGGGATCACGGGAGCCCTGCGCCGCCGGCGCACGGAGGAACTGCTCGAAGCTGTCGGCCTGAGCGACCGCGCCAACGCACTGGCGTCGACACTCTCGGGGGGAATGCGGCGCAGGCTGGAGATCGCGCGCGGCCTGGTGCACGACCCGCAGATCCTCTTCCTGGACGAGCCCACCACAGGCCTGGATCCCGGTTCGCGCATCTCGGTGTGGGAGATGATCACGCACCTGCGCGTGCAGCAGGGGCGCACGCTGTTCCTCACGACGCATTACATGGACGAGGCCGACCGCCTCTGCGATCGCGTGGCGATCGTCGATCGCGGGCGCATGGTAGCGCAGGACACGCCCGTGGCGCTAAAGGCCTCGGTGCCCGGCGCCAGCCGCATCGAGGTGCAGTTCGATCCGGATCTGCCTATGGGCGCGGCCGGGCTGGAGTCGTTGCCGGCGGTTCAATCGGTGCGTTCATTGGGTTCGGCTACGTATCGTATCTCCAGCGATCGCGGGCCGGCTTCGGCACAGGAGCTGGTGGAATTGGCGCGCGAGCACAAACTGGAGCTCAAGAGCTTATCCGTGGAATCCACCAGCCTGGACGACGTATTCCTGCACTACACCGGACACGGACTTGCGGATTCGCCCGAAGCCGCCGTACCCGCCGGTCCGGGTGCCAAGGGAGGTTCCCGATGAAGCGGGCTTTGGCCCTGGTCGAACGCGACATGCGGAAGTTCCGACGCAGCCCTGCGCTGCTCTTCGCCTCGCTGGTGCTGCCGCTGGTGCAGTTGGTCATCCTGGGCAACGCCTTCGGCGGCAACATCAAGAACGTGATGCTGGGTGTGGTCAACCTGGATCGCGGGCCCAAATCGGTGGATGTGCTGAAACGCGTCCGCGCCGTGGGCGCCAATGCGCGCACGTTCCTGCCCACCGACTACGTCGACGAGGGCACCGCTATCAGCGACCTGCGCAAAGGCGTGCTGGGCGGCGTTCTGATTATTCCGCAGCATTACTCCCGCGACCTGTTGGAGCAGCACGCGCCCCGCCTGGCGCTGGTTACCGATAACACCGATCGTTCGGTGGCGGGCGCCGTGACTTCGCAGATGTCCGACCTGGTGACAGCCATCAACGCACCCGAAGTGGCGCCACGACAGCCGTCGAAGGCAGCCCTCGACGTGGTGGAGGTTTATCCGTACATCAACTACATCAAATACCTGCTGCCCGGCTCGATGGTGCTGGCCATTTTCGTCACGGCGATGATCGGGGGCGGCATGCTCTTCATCGACGACAAGGCGCGCGGCCTTCACGAAGGCTACATGGTCACTCCGATCACCAAGTGGGAGCTCATTCTCGGCTTCAACCTGTCCGGCGTGATCAAGGGGGTGCTGGCGGGAGAGACGGTGCTGGTGCTGGGCGCCATCGTTGCGGAGGTGCCCGGCTTTTTCCAACCGGCGCGCCTGGCGGAGTTGACCCTGATGGTGGTGCTCACTTCCGTCGCGCTGATCGGCATGATGTTCTTCATCATGGCCCGGATCAGCGATCCCCTGGTGCCGCGCGCGATTTTCGGCGTGCTGAACACGCTGCTGTTTTTCCCCAGCGGCGCGGTGTACCCGATCGCCGGTTTTCCGGGCTGGCTGCGCTGGATGTCGGTCTGCGATCCGTTCACCTACGCCGTGCACAGCTTCCGCACGCTGTTGCTCAAGGATGTCGGCTTTGCGGGAGTAACCACCGATGTTCTCGCACTCGCGCTGACATCGGTGGTCGTGCTGGCAGGCGCAACCCTGCTGTTCCGCCGGACCTTGTAGCCATGCCTCGACCCGGTAACATTCCGTCCGCAACCGCAGCCAAGTCGATAGCAGAGCCGGCTACTCCGGGATTGTGGTTTTGTAACTGGAAGATCTGGCTGGATGCCCGCCGGAGGCTCGATCATGCCCTGGCGCCATTGGGGCTGCGGGCGAGGGAGTTCTGGCTGCTGGCCATCGCGGGGGCGGGGAATGTCTCGCAGCAGGAGATGGCGGCCCTGTGCGGGCTCGACCCCAGTTCCCTGGTGGCGGTGCTGGATGGCCTGGAGCGCCGCGGTTGGCTGCGGCGGCAGCGCAATCCACGCGACCGGCGCATGCAATGGGTGCAGCGCACCGAGGCGGGAGACCGCTTGTTCACCCGCGCCTCCTCGCGCGCCCAACGCGCGGAGGCGGAGCAGTTGGCGGTGCTGTCTCCCGCCCGCCAGCGACAGTTGTTGGCCGTCATGCGCCAGTTGTTGAGCATTCCGAAATCGTGAGATACGACATGAGATCATCCGGCAGCTTTGCAATCCTGATGCTCCTTGCGGGCTCGGCAAGCAGCTTCGCGCAGATTCCATCGGGCAGCGGCACTTCGAGCGCTGGATCGCCGGCCATCATTCTGCCGGCTTCGGGCCGGAACGGCCAGGGCGGCGCGGTCAACGTGGCAGAACAGCCAGTGCCGGGCACGACCAGCAGCATCAACACCCTGAACACAGCGGTGCAGGTTTCGGGTCCATACACTGGCAGCACGCGCGGCACCGCCGCCAGTCCGTTTGCCGGCAGGCTGTCGCTCGCGGAGGCGATAGAGCGCGGCCTGAACCACAACCTGGGGGCGGTCGGGCTTACCCACACGGTCCGGCAAACCGAGGCCCAGGCGGCGGCGGCACGCAGCGCGCTGCTGCCGAACATCAACGGCGCCCTCTCCGAGACCGTGCAGCAAGTCGACCTGGCCGCGCTCGGATTCCGCATCAGCGCACCCATCCCGGGGTACCACATTCCGACTGTCGTGGGTCCATACAATTACTTCAATCTCCAGGCAAGTCTCAGCCAGACCGTGGCAAACCTGACCACGGTCAACAACTATCGCGCGGCGCGTGCCACGGCTCGTGCCAGCCAGTACAGCCTGGAGGATGCACGCGACCTGGTCACTCTGGCAGTGGGCGGCGCTTACCTGCAAGTGCTTGCCGCCCAAGCCCGCCTGGATGCCGCCCAAGCCCAGCTCGACACCGCTAACGCGGTCCTGCACCAGTCCACGGAGCAACACGCACAAGGCGTCCTGGGTAAGCTCAACGTCGATCAGAACCAGGTGCGCGCACTTACCCAGCAACAGCAGATCATCACGCTGCGCAACGATCTCGCCAAGCAGAAGATCAACCTGGCACGGCTCATCGGCCTTCCACCCACTGCCGGCTACGAACTCACCGACAATTTTCCCTTCAGCGCGGCGCCGGTCCGCGGTGTCGAGGAGGCGGTGGTTCAGGCGGAACAGAAGCGCGCCGACCTGAAAGCGGCGCAATCGCAGGTGGAGGCTGCCGTCAAGGCCCTGGCGGCTGCCCGCGCCGAGCGCCTGCCCTCGCTCGCGCTCAGCGGCTACTATCAGGTGATCGGCACGAATCCTGCTCAATCGCATGGAGCTTTTACCGCGGTGGGCACCCTCAGTATTCCGATCTGGCAGGGCGGGCGCACCGGCAGCGATATTGCACAAGCAGAATCGGTGCTGGCGCAACGCCAGGCCGAACTGGAAGATTTGCGCGGGGTGATCGAAGCGGAAGTCCGCCAGGTCTATCTCGATCTGGAAGCGGCCGCGGGACAGGTCGAGGTCGCGCGCAAGAATCTCGACGTGGCGCATGAAACCCTGGAGATGACCCGTGCGCGGATGGAGGCAGGAGTGGTCAATACTCTGGAGGTGGTGCAAGCGCAGCAGACGGTGGCCGCCGCACAGTTGGATCTGATCGACAGCGTATTTGCCCACAACCTGGCCAAACTGAGCCTGGCTCGCACGCTCGGCCATGCGAACGAGCAACTCCCCCAACTTCTCAAGCCGCAATCGGCTCCGTTGCCGTGACGAGGAGGCAGCTCTGGTCCGCCAGATCACAAGGTTTCGGTCCGATGCGGTGGCTGACAACCCGCTCTGGCGTTAGGCTGGTTGGTGAGAGGCAGAGCGTATCTGCGCGTTTCCGGCTTTTTGAGGCGCTCACGGGCCAGATGACGGGTGGCGGCTAGAGGATCTCTTGAACTCGCTCGAATTCAGTGGTCTGGTCTGTCTGGTTGCAGGCGTGGCCGGTTTTCTGGGTGCGCTCACCGGGCTCGGAGGCGGGGTTGTGCTGACGCCGGTGCTGACGCTGCTTTTCGGCGTGGACATTCGCTATGCCATCGGCGCCACTCTGGTTTCGGTGATTGCAACCTCCTCCGGAGCCGCTTCCGCGTACCTCAAAGAAGGCTACTCCAATATCCGGATCGGTATGTTTCTCGAGATCGCCACCACTATCGGGGCCGTGGCGGGGGCGCTCGTGGCATCCAAGGTTCCCACGTCGGGGCTGGGAGTGATTCTGGGCGTGGTGCTGTTGTATTCCGCGTACTCGTCTACCCGGCCGCGCCCAAAGACACGGGAGGACTTGACCGGCGATGACATGGCGAAGCGGCTCAAGCTGAATTCCCGCTATCCGACTCCGCGCGGGTGGCAGGCGTACAGTGTCCGGAAAGTGAAGGCCGGGCTCGGACTGATGTTTGGAGCCGGCGCGCTGTCCGGACTGCTGGGCATCGGATCCGGAGCACTCAAAGTCATCGCCATGGACCAGGTGATGCGCATTCCCTTCAAGGTCTCGACTACCACGAGCAATTTCATGATCGGCGTTACGGCGGCGGCCAGTGCGGGAGTGTACTTGCGCCGGGGATACATCGACCCGACTCTGGCGATGCCGGTGATGCTGGGTGTTTGCGGAGGATCCTTTCTCGGCGCGCGAATGCTTGCCGGGGCAGAGGTTCGGGTGCTGCGGATTGTGTTCGGGCTGGTGGTGGGGGCGCTCGCTCTGGAGATGATCTACAACGGATTGATTGGAAAGCTTTGACCATGGTATTCAACGACGAACAGCTTGACCGAACCATCGGCGCCCTGCTTCGCGGTGGCGTGATTCTGGCGGCATCCGTGGTGCTTGCCGGCGGCACCTGGCACCTGGCACAGGCGGGCCTGTCCGCTCCCGACTTCCATCATTTTCGCGGCGAGCCGGCGGATTTGCGAAGCGTCAGCGGGATCGTCGCAGGCGCCTTTCGAGGGAGCGCGCTCAGCCTGGTTCAACTAGGTTTGCTATTGCTGATTGCCACACCGATCGCGAGGGTGGGGTTTTCGGTCTTCGCATTTGCCATGCAGCGGGACCGTCTTTACGTGGCCATTACCCTAATCGTGCTGGCGATCCTGCTCACCAGCCTGTTCGGCCTTGCGGCAGCGCAGCAGTAACTATCATTCCAATTTGCTCTTTTGTTTCAGATTACAAAGTCTTATACTTCAAGCGGAGTGAGAGCTGGACGCTATGGGAACGGCAGCCATCGATCTTCTGATTTCGCTGCCGATTCTGGGCTTTGCCGCTTGGGGCCTGGGGCGGGGCGCCGGCGCGTACTTGAAGTCCCGTGGCGCCCGGATCGTCACCTGTCCGGAAACCGGGGGTGCGGCCGCAGTCGATCTGGCGGCGTGGCGCATCGCCGGCAGAGCGATCTTCCGGCAACCGGAGTTGCGCCTTCGATCCTGCTCCGAGCGGCGGGGGCGCGCGCCCTGCGAACAGCCGTGCCTCCGCCAGATCGAGTCCGCGCTGGACGGATGCCGGATGGAAGCGATCCTGTCCCGGTGGTACTGGAGCAAGACTTGCATTTGCTGTGGACGATCGTTTGGCCAGGTTGGCCGGTGGAACCACCGGCCGTGTCTGATGAGCCCCGACTTGCGAATCATCGAGTGGACGGGCATCGCTCCGGAGCATATTCCGCAGACTCTGGCTACTCACGAGCCTGTGTGCTGGACGTGCTACGTAGCGGAAACTCACACGTCGTGACCGGTCTATGACTCCGCGGCATGAGGTGACCGGCGCAACGATTGCACAGTTCCGGATCGAGGGGAAACTCGGCGAGGGAGGCATGGGGGTGGTTTACCAGGCCAGAGACTTGCGCCTGGACCGTTCCGTCGCTTTGAAGTTCTTGCCGGATCGACTTGCGGCCGACGCCAGGTCGCTCGAGCGATTCAGACGCGAGGCGCGCGCCGCTTCCGCGCTGAACCATCCGAATGTGTGCACCATCTATGACATTGCCGAGTTCGAAGGGCGCCCGTTCATCGTGATGGAACTGCTTCTGGGGCGGACGCTTAGACAGCACCTGGCGCGAGGGCCGCTTAGAATCGATGAAGCCCTCGCGATTGCGGCCCAGACAGCCTGCGGCCTGGAGGCCGCGCATGCCACCGGAATCATTCACCGCGATATCAAACCGGCCAACATCTTCATCACTCAAAGCGGTGCCGTGAAAATCACGGACTTCGGCGTGGCCAAACTCGACCGGAGGCGTACGGGCGATTCCGACGCCACAACGGAAGTGATGGTCACAAAGCTAGGCAGCCGTTTGGGCACGTTATCCTACATGTCGCCCGAGCAAGCGCGTGGCGATCCGCTGGATGCCCGAACGGACCTGTTCTCCCTGGGCATCGTCCTGTATGAGATCGCCACCGGCGTCCGGCCGTTCACGGGCGAAACTGACGCCGCCATCCTGCAGGGTGTCTTGTTCCAGACTCCGGCCCCGCCTTCGCGGCTAAACCCCGCGTTGCCACCGGCGTTCGAGCACCTCGTCTTGAAGGCCCTGGAGAAGGACCGGGACTCGCGGTATCAGACCGCGTCGGAATTGCGCGCTGACGTACAGCGGCTCCAGAGAGACCAGAGAGAGGCCTCCGCGCCGCGCGAGGCGAGCCGGTTGTTTCGCCGACGGAAATTCCTGGCGGCCGGAGTCGTCATCCTGCTAGTGTTCGCGGCCTTTGTTGTCTTCTGGAAGGGTTCGGGTTTGCCTGGGCGCCGCCCCACCATTTCACCCACGATCGCCGTCCTGCCGTTTACCGACATGAGCCCTCAACAGGAGCAGGAGCACTTCGGCGACGGATTGACCGAGGACCTGCAAAGCCAACTCACCCGGGTTTCAGGCCTGCGCGTGGCCGGGGGCGTATCGTCCGGCCGCTTCAAAGGCAAGGCCGAGAATCCTCGCGTGATTGGGAAGGAATTGAACGTCTCGACACTGCTCCAGGGGAGTGTTCGCAAGCAGGGCAACCGGGTGCGGATCACCGCGCACCTCATCCGGGCGGCAGATGGGTTTGCCTTGTGGTCTGATACGTTTGACCGGGACCTGAACGACATCTTCGCGCTCCAGTCTGAAATCGCGCGCTCTGTTGCGGGCGCGCTGCAAGTGAAGCTCCTGCCGGAAAAGGCGGCGCCTCCCTCGCCGCCGAGCACCGATCCGGAAGCGTACTCCGCATACCTGCAGGGGCGCTATTTCCTTGGCCGGGGCGGCAAGACCTCTCTCGAGCAGGCGGCCGGCAACTTCGCCAAGGCGGTGAGGCTCGACCCCGGGCTTGCCCGTGCCTGGGTGGGGCTCGGCGAGTGCCTCAGCGTCCAGGGCGGGACCGGATATATTCCGCTGGAGCAGGCCGTGCGCGACGCCCGTGATGCGATCGAGCGCGCCCTCAAGCTGGACAGTAACCTGGCTGACGCCCACGCCGCTCTCGCCGAGATCAAGATGCTCTACGAATGGGATTGGAAGGGAGCGGACCAGTCATACCGTCGTGCTCTTGCCCTGGAACCCGGAAACCCTAACGTCTTGCGAGGAGCCGGGGCGTTGGATCGGTTCCTGGGCCGTTTGGACGATGCGATTGCCCTGTACCGCCGTGCGATCGAGATCGATCCGCTGTCTCCGCGCGCCTACAAGAACTTGGGGATGCTGCTGCACTACGCAGGCAGGCAGGAAGAGGCCAGAAGCGCTCTGTCGAAGGCTCTGGACCTGAATTCAGAAACATCTTTCGCCCACCACTATCTCGGCCAGGTCTATCTGGCACAGTCGCGCTTTCAGGAGGCGCTCGCAGAATCGGAGAAGGAAACAACGGTCTATCGTTACCTGGGTCTGGCGCTGGCGTGTCACGCGCTGGGGCGCGAGAGAGACTTCGACGTGAACATCGCCAAGCTAATGGAAGACATGGACTACTACCAGGCTGCAGAAGCCTATGCATTTCGCGGCGAGCCGGGAATGGCTTTCGTGCTTCTCGACAAGGCTTACCGGCTCCACGATCCAGGCCTCTGCGAGATCAAGACGGACCCCCTGCTGCGCGGCCTCAGGTTTGACACGCGCTATGCCGCCCTGCTCAAGAATATGGGACTGCCGCTCTGAGCAGTGGCCAAATCAGCCCTTTAATTCGAGATACGTGTGTCTTATAATCATGCCGGGCGGGCTCCGAGCCTCTCAGGTCGGATCCCGGCCAGCGGGAAGGAGGCTTGCATGTCTGCAAAAGTGCTCCTGATCGATGACGATTCCGACTTCCGGGCTGCGGTCAAATCTCTCCTCGAAAGTCATGGTTACCAGGTGCTGGAAGCCTGCTCGGGACACGATGGTCTGAGCATGGTGCTCGAGCACAGACCCGATGCCATCCTGCTCGACATCATGATGGAAACCACCGTCGAAGGCTATGGCGTCACGCATTCTCTCCGATACCGGGATGAATACGAGGCCTATCGCAATATTCCGATTTTCATGGTCTCTTCCATCGTGGAAAGCCCGGACGAGCGCTTCCCGATGTCGGCCGAGGTGGAAATGATTCGGCCGGACCGGTACCTCACCAAGCCGCTGAACATTCCCGAGTTCCTCCGCCTGCTGGACGAGACGGTCGGGGCAAAGGGCGTGACCGCCTGAAGAATCCTCGGGTGCCTGGTGAGAGCGAACGGAGAAGAGACCAATGAGCGAGCCCACCGCGCCGGAGTTGGTGGTCGTTATTGACGACGACTATGCGATTCGGCTCTCCTGCGGCAAGATCCTGGTCAAGATGGGGTTTCGCGCGGAGACCTTTGAAGACGGCGCACTCGGGCTTGACGGCGTCGCACGCCTGAAGCCCGACATGGTCATCGTGGACCTCAAGATGCCGGGCCTTAGCGGGATGGAAGTGATTCCGCGGGTTCACGAGATCGACCCTCGAACCGTGATTGTCGTGATCACGGGATACGCGACCATCGACACCGCCGTGCAGGCTATGAAATGCGGAGCTTACGATTTCCTGCCGAAACCGTTTTCCCCGGAGGAAATGCGCCTGGTCGTCAACCGCGGCCTGGAGCGCCGCAGGCTGGCGATCGAGGCGGAGCGCCACGAAATCGAGCAAACCATGCTGAAGCGGCGCTTTGTCACTTTCGTGTCCCACCAGCTTCGAACTCCGCTTGTCGCCATCCATCAGTACCTGGATGTCCTGCAGCACCTGGACGAGGCGAAGGACTCCGCGGCCCGGCGGCAGGAGTGGCTGACCCGCTGCCTGGCCCGGATTGAGGAGTTGCAGTCCCTGATCAACGACTGGCTGACACTGGCGCGGGTTGAGGGCGGAAGCTTGTTCAAGGAGCGAATCAAAGTCGATCTCAATTCCATCGTGCCGCCCATTCTGAGAACTTACGAACAAACCGCGGCGATGGAAGGCGTCGCGCTCGAAGCTCACCTGCCGGACGGCGATCTGAGCGTGTGGGGCGACCGGAACTGCCTGACGGTTCTGTTCGACAATCTGATCACCAACGCCATCAAGTACAACCGGCCTGGCGGGAGAGTCACCATTTCCGGAAACCAGTCGTGCGGAGAAGTAGAGATCTCCGTCGCGGACACGGGTATGGGCATCCCGGAGAAATATCGCCCCTTCCTGTTCGACGAGTTCTTCCGTGTTAAAGACGAAGGCACGCGGAAGACCACCGGAACCGGACTGGGACTACACATCTGCAAGAGGATCGTGTCGGAAATGGGTGGCGCCATCGAGGTGGCGAGCGAGGCCGGAGCCGGCTCCACCTTCAGCGTCCGCCTGCCTGCGTGGCACGAGCCGAGAGAGACGAACGGGAGTCAAGACAATGCGGGACGAGAAGAGAGTGTTGATTGTCGATGATGACCACGATTTTGTAGAAGCCGTCTCGTGCTTTCTCGAGGCGAATGGCTTTACCGTCCTCCGGTCGCACACCGGATCCGACGGCATCAGGCTGGCGAAGACCGAGCGGCCGGATCTCATTCTCATGGACATCATGATGAGCGAAAGGACCGAGGGCTTTTTTGCGATTCAGGAAATCCGCCGCGATCCAGCCTTGAAGAGCATACCGATTTTCGTGCTCAGCTCGTTTTGCACACAACTTCCCGACTTCGAGATCCCGCCAAGCGGCGGCTGGCTGGCTCACGACATGTTCTTCGCTAAGCCGGTGGACATGGCTCAGTTGCTGGAGAAGATCCGCCAGCGCCTCGGCAAGGCGGCATGAGGCTGACGCGATGCGCCTCGGTCCTCCACGGCTGTCGCTCAAGGCAAGGCTGATTTGGAGCTACCTGGTCATCCTGGCAATCGGAGGGCTGGCCACATCCATGGTCGGCTCCTGGATCGTGAGCTCCACGATCATGATGCAGGCGCGCCGGGCGGTGGATCACGATTTCGCCACCGCCAGGACGGTGTATGAACAGCAACTGCAGGCCTTGAAGCTCTCGGTGGAGTTTGCCGCAGCAGGCTCGGCCCTGGAACACCTTCCCTCCGGGGGCGGGGCGATCCCGGCCTATCTGGAGCGGGTCCGCCGCGACGCGGGCTTCGATTTTCTGAGCATTACTGACGCCGCGGGACGCATTGTGGTGCGTATCCCCCAACCCGTCGGCCCGGGCATCGACGCGTCGGCCGTGAGCGTCGTGCGCGCTGCCCTTACCGGTAAGGTTGCCGCCGCCACCGAGATCCTCCCGGTTACCTTGTTGGGCGGACAAAACCCGTCGTCTGCGGCCCCGGGTATGGCGCTGGTCGTCGCGGCACCAGTCGCCGGTCGGTCGGCCAAGCCGCAAGGCGCGCTTTATGGAGGCGTTCTCCTCAACGGCAACCTGGGCATCGTAGATCGGGTGTGGGAACTCCTCTTCCTCGGCGACCGATTCCACGACGTGGATAGAGGATCGGTCACGATTTTTCAGGGCGATGTCCGGATTTCCACCAACGTCAAAACCTCGGCGGGCGACCGGGCGGTGGGTACTCAGGCCTCTCGGGAAGTCCGGGATGCCGTTTTGAAACGCGGCGAATTGTGGCGAGGCCGTGCCTTCGTGGTCAAGGACTGGTACATCAGCGAATACGCTCCCATCCGCAACTATGCCGGAGAGGTGATCGGAATGCTGTCCGTCGGCCTGCTCGAGCACACCTACACGGCGATTCGTAACCAGGTGATTCTCTCGTTCTTCGGCATTGCCACCGTGGGCTTTCTTCTGATCCTCGGCATCACCTACTACATGATTCATAACATCACCCGCCCCATTGGCGAGATGGTCGCCGCCACGCGCAACATCGCCGCCGGACGGCTGGACCAGGAAGTGCGATCGAACTCACCGGGTGAGATTGCCCTGCTGGCCGAATCCTTCAACGCCATGCTCAAGAGCCTGCGCCAGATGAAGGCCGACCTTCAGGAATGGGGCCGGACCCTGGAAGAGAAAGTCCAGCAGCGGACCGAGGAACTGGCAGCCATGCAGGCGAGAGTGGCGCAGTCGGAAAGGCTGGCTTCACTCGGCATGCTGGCCGCAGGCGTGGCGCACGAAGTGAATAATCCACTGGGGGGAATCCTGGCGCTCACCAGCCTCACCGTCGAGGATATGCCGAAAGACGATCCGAACCGCGAGAACCTGGAGGAAGTCATCCGGCAGACCGAACGATGCCGGGATATCGTCAAAGGGCTTCTCGAGTTCTCCCGGCAATCGAAAGGCAAGAAGGAGGTAGTGGATCTCAACAAGGTGCTTCAGGACACGTTGTCACTGATCGGAAAGCAGGCTCTATTTTTCAATATCAACGTCAACTGCCGGCTCGAGCCAGACCTGCCTCCCATCCTGGCGGATCGTTCGCAGTTCCAGCAGGTGTTCCTTAACATCCTGATGAACGCGGTCCAGGCGATGGACGAGCGCGGGACCATCACCGTTGAGACGCGTTATCGGGATGCCGCCACCTCGGTTGAAGTGGCGATCTCCGATACGGGGAAGGGCATACCGCCCGCGGAGATCGACCGGATCTTCGATCCATTCTTCACCACCAAAGAGGGCGGCTACGGCACCGGACTCGGCCTGTCAATTGCTTATGGAATCGTGGCGACGCACGGCGGAAGGATCTCGGTTCAGAGCGAAGTCGGTAAGGGCAGTATTTTCACCGTTCGCATGCCGGCCGAGGCGCCGGTCAGGTCGGAGTCGTAGGGCGTTGAAATCCTCAGGTTGTTGCGAATCACCATGACGGATTTCCCAAAAACCAAAGATTGATATTCAGATAATCGGGTGTTAAGATCCTTATGAATTAAAACGCGCGGGCAAAGGAAGCCGCGCATTGTGCGTACGAAGTCAGTGCCATCCGTACTGGTCGATTACGGATGCCGTCCATACTCGCCTGAATCAGCTTGCCGCTTTGCACTCCTACTACTACTGAACGACAGATGGTTTGCGGACTGTTTGAGCCCGATTGTTGGCTCCACAGCAGTCCGGATGCATCGACTCTGCAAACCAGTGAGGAATTCCCTGCCGGCATAAGTACGCGCTGACCACTCCTCACTGCACGACCAAGGTTGGAGGGCTCGATGAGCACTTGCTCAGTCACCCTGGACACTCTTCCTCAGTCGATCGAGGGGAGGGAGATTCTGACGTGTCTCCAGTGTGGCGTCTGCGCGGGGACCTGCCCATACGGCGAGGTAATGGACTACCCGCCCCGTCGCATGATCGCGATGATGCGGGCGGAGATGCTGGAGAAAGTCTTTACCAGCGATAGCCTGCTCGCCTGCGTGGCCTGCTATGCGTGCATGGCGAAATGCCCCAGGGGCATCCGTCTCACCGAGATCCTGCTACCGCTGATGAAAGAGCAGACTCTCGCGCACCTGCCGGAGCTGCCCGGCGAATTGCAGAAAGCGCTGCAGAATACGCTGCGATACGGCAATCCCATGGGTGAGCCATCCCGCAAGCGTGCGGCATGGGTGAAGACTGCGGGCGTTCCAATCCGGATTCTGGCTGAAGACCGCAGGCCTGCGGACGTGCTGTGGTTCGTCGAGTGCTACACATCTTACTACCCTCGCGGACAGGACAACAGCCGCGCAACCGCCAGGCTGTTCCATCGGCTCGGAATCGACTTCGCCATCCTCGGGAATGAGGAGAAGTGTGCCGGCGAGTGCGGACGCCTGACCTGGGAGCCGGGACTGTTCGAGACTCTCATGGATTACAACATGGCGGTCTTCCAGAAGTATCAGTTCAACCGGGTGGTCACTTCGTGCCCGCACGCCCACAACGCCTTCAAGAACCGCTATCCGGCGCTCGGCTTCAATTGGGGGCTGGAGCATGTCACCCCGTTCCTCGGGAGACACCTGGATCGCCTGAAGCCGTTGCTCACCCGAAAGCTCCCCTACACCGTGACGTATCACGACTCGTGCTGTCTGGGCCGGCAGAACGAATTCTACGAAGCGCCGAGGCGGCTGCTGGAGGCCGTCCCCGGCGTAAGGCTGATCGAGATGGTGCATAACCGCGTCAACGCGATCTGCTGCGGCGGAGGCGGCGGGGGGATGTGGCTCGACACCTACTTCAAGGCCAAGGGCTACGAACGTCTCTCCGAGCGCCGGGTAAAGGAAGCCGTGAAGACCGGAGCCGATGTTCTGGCCGTCTCCTGCCCTTACGAAGTTTCCCGCTTTGAGGATGCCCTCAAAGTCCTGGGATTTGACAAACGCATGATTGTCCGGGACGTGACTGAACTCCTGGCAGAGGCAATGGAGGAATAAGAGATGCACATTCTTGTTCTCTTGAAAATGGTGCCCGACGTGGTGGAGGACCTGGAGATTGCCTCCGACGGAAGAGGGCTGGACTTGGACTACCTGCGCATGATCCTGAGCGAATCAGACGACCATGCGCTCGAGCAGGCGCTCCTGCTGAAGGAACGTCATGGCGGAAAAGTAACGGTGCTCGCCCTCGACGCACCCGAGGTGGATGATGCGCTCTTCACCGCCGCCGCCAAAGGGGCCGACCGCATCTTGAAGGTGGTAGGGATGGATGCCGGGTTCACGACGCGGCAGGCCTCCCGTTTCTTTGCGCAGGTCATCGCGGACGAGCCTGGATTGCTGCCCGTAGACCTGATTCTGACCGGCGTCCAGGCAATCGATGACCTGGACGGACTAGTAGCTCCTCTGGTGGCAGACGAACTCCGCATGCCGTACCTCGGTATCATCACCGGCATCACGGTGGACGGCTCGGGCAAGACGGCTCGCGCCATCAAAGAATTCCCTTCCGGCGTGCGCGGGGAGTTCGAGGTCAAGTTGCCGGCGGTCCTGGGTGTCCAGGCGGCGGAGAAGCCGCCGAGGTACGTGCCGGTGGCCAAGGTCCGGGCGGCGATGAAGTCCGGCAAGATCGAGAGCGCCGAAGTGCCCACACTGGCCGATGGCGGCTGGCTTGCCGTGAACGTGGTGGAGATGAAGCGCAACGAGCCCGCCAGCCACGCCGAAATGCTGGGCGGCGCCACCGATCAGGTGTGCAACACGCTGTGTGGAATCCTGGCCGGGCGCGGCCTGGTTTGAGGAGGTGAGCCATGACCGGAAGTATTTGCGTGCTGGCCGAACAGTGGAGAGGACAAATCTCCGAAGTTACTTACGAAGCGCTCGCGTTGGGCCGCGAGGTCGCGGACCGGGCAGGCGTGCCCCTTACCGCAATTCTCGCCGGCTGCAACTGCCGCGAAATGACCCGTAGGCTCGGCGCCGCGGACTCCGTAGTCTACGTGGACCACGCGTTGCTCGCCGAGATGGTTCCACAGACCTGTGCCGATGCCCTGGTGCAGGTCTTTGCCGGCGCGCGGCCGCGTGTCCTGCTGGTGCCGCTGACCAACATCAGCCTGGGAATCGGCACGCTGGTAGGCATCCGGATGGGCGTGCCGGTGATCAACTTCTGCAAGGATGTCACGATTTCCGGCGAAAAGCTCGAAGCCCATTGTGTGATGTACGGCGGAAAGATCGAGGCTACCGTCGAGGCAGGAGCGCCCTCCGGCCCGCAGCCAGCGGTCCTGGGACTCTGGCCTGGAGCAAGACCGGCAGACAAGGGCCGTGCCGAGCGTGATGTTGCGGTGACCGATATGCCTGTCGTTCTGGACGACGCGCAGGCCATCCGTCTCTGCCGGTATATCGAACCCGAGGCCGGCGACGTGGATTTGACCAAGGAAGGGGTGCTCGTGGCGGTGGGGCGGGGAATCCAGGATCGTGGAAATCTCCCGCTTGCCGAGGAATTGGCCAAAGCGCTCGGCGGCGCGGTGTGCGGCTCCAGGCCCGTCATTGACCAGGGCTGGCTGCCGCTGTCGAGGCAGGTCGGCAAATCGGGCCTGACGGTGAAGCCCAAGCTGTACGTGGCGCTGGGCATCAGCGGAGCGCCCGAACATGTGGAGGGCATGAAGGACGCGGGACTCATCGTCGCCGTCAACAGCGACGCGCGCGCGCCGATTTTCAACGTGGCCCACTACGGCATTGTTGGCGACGTGCTCGAAACGCTGCCGGCGTTGACCGCAGCGCTCGAGGCGCGAAAGGCTGCCGCCCCGCATGCCTGACGCCCTCTACCTCTGGATCCTGACCCTGGCTGCGTTCAGCCTGTTCGGGTACCGCGTGTCCGGGTATGTCAAAACCCTGGCCGCCGCACGCGCAGAGAACCGTTGGGACCACCCTGGACAACGCCTCAAGCTGGTGCTGGTTCAAGTGCTGGGCGGGCGGCGGCTGATCGAAGAGCCGCTGATCGGCGTGGCTCACCTGGCGATCTTCTGGGCTTTTGTGTTCTTCGCCGCCAGCTTCTTCTGGAACCTGGTCCGCGGACTATTTCCGTTCCTGCCGATTCCTTTCGCGGACCAGGTTCTCTGGATGCGGGTGGCCCTGGAGGTGTTCGGCGTGCTGGGCCTCGTAGCGCTCGTGGTGGCGGCAGCGCGGCGGTACCTGTTTCCGCCCGACCGCCTGGAGAAATCCGGGGACGCCTCCATTATCCTGGGACTCATTGCCATGGTGCTGCTCTCTTCCCTCGCCTTTCAGTGGCGCGGGTGGCGTGCCATGTGGTGGCTCCACATGGTGACAGTCCTGGGATTTCTCGCTTACCTGCCGTACTCCAAGCACCTCCACCTGCTGGCCGCTCCCTTCAGCGTGTTTTTCGCATCTCTCCGGCGCGGAAGCGTGCCTGCTTCCTCGCCGGGCGCTTCGCGCCTCGAAGAGTTCACGTGGAGGCAGCTCTTCGGTGGATTGGCGTGCGCCGAATGCGGGCGGTGCGACCGGTCGTGCCCGAGTTTCCAGGGCGGCTTTGCGCTTTCGCCCAAGATGCTGATGCATCATCTCAAGGAACTCGTGCGCGGCACGGCGGACGGAACCGACGGCAACTTCGTGGGCCGAGTCGTCAAGCGAGAGGAGATCTGGGCGTGCACAACCTGCCTCGCCTGTATGGAGCGGTGTCCGGTGATGAACGAGCATGTCCCGGTACTCATCGAGATGCGCCGCCGCCTCGTGGGAGAAGGTGATATGGATAAGTCCCTTCAGGAAGCGCTTAAAAATCTTAATCGCTACGGGAATTCTTTTGGCGCGCCCCCGCGGGCGCGGGCCAGGTGGACTCAACAACTCGATTTCGCCATCAAGGACGCACGGAAAGAGCCGGTCCAATACCTCTGGTTTGTGGGCGACTACGCGTCTTACGATCCACGCGTGAACGCGGCCACCTGCGCGGCCGCCCGTGTGTTCCACAAGGCCGGGTTGGACTTCGGAATTCTCGGCGACAGCGAGCAGAATTCCGGCAACGATGTCCGGCTCGCGGGCGAAGAGGGACTCTACGAAAACCTCCAGGAGAAAAACCTGAAGGCGTTCGGCAGAGCCCGCTTCCAGGAGATCATCACCACGGACCCGCACAGCTTCCAGGTGCTCACTCACGAGTACCCGGCCACCAACGGAGCACAGACCGTCCGGCATCACACGCAGCTTCTCAGCGACCTGATCCTCCGGAGTGAGTTGCCGCTTCGCAGGAAGCTGAGGATGCGGGTCACTTATCACGATCCCTGCTACCTGGGCCGCTACAACGCAATTTTTAACGCTCCGCGCCGGGTACTTGCCGCGCTGGGGCTCGATCTCGTCGAAATGCCGCGCAATCGAACCTATTCCTACTGCTGTGGCGCGGGCGGCGGCCGGATCTGGATGGAAGATCCGCCGATCTTCAACGAACGACCCGCCGTGTCTCGGGTGAACGAGGCGGCGGCGCTCGCGGGCGTGCATACCTTGGTCGTTGTTTGCCCGAAGGATCTCGTCATGTTCCAGGATGCGATCAAGACGGCCGGCCTCGAGAACAAGCTCGACGTGAAAGAACTTTCTGAGTTGGTGGAGCAAGCCATGGGGTAACAAAGCCCGCCGCGAGAATCGGCGTCTACGTGTGCCACTGCGGCACGAACATCGCGGGTACGGTGGATATCTACGGATTGACCCGATATGCCGCCGGCCTGCCGGGAGTGGTGGTGGCCCGGGAATACAAGTACATGTGTTCCGACCCCGGCCAGGAACTGATCCGCCAGGACATTCGCGAGCACAACCTGGATCGCATCGTCGTGGCCGCGTGCTCGCCGCACCTGCACGAACACACGTTCCGGCAGGCAGTGGGCCAGGCCGGCCTGAATCCTTACTACTTTCACATGGTCAACCTGCGCGAGCACGACGCGTGGGTGCACACCGACAAGGCCGCGGCTACCGATAAGGCCATGGACCTGCTCCGCGCAGCGGTGCGGCGCGTGGTATGGCATGTTCCGCTGGAGCCCAGGCAGGTGCCGATTCATTCCGATGTGCTGGTAGTTGGAGGCGGAATCGCGGGCATCGACGCGGCGCTCACGCTGGCCAACGCCGGAAAGCGTGTGTATCTTGTCGAGCGGGAGCCGACCATCGGCGGCCACATGGCACAGTTTGACAAAACATTCCCCACGCTGGACTGCGCCGCCTGCATCCTGACTCCCAAAATGACCGCCGTGAAAGCGCACAAGAACATCACGCTCTGGACGTGGTCCGAGGTGCGCCAGGTGGAAGGCTACGTGGGCAACTTCTCCGTGACCGTGTGCCGCAAACCGCGCTACGTGGTGGAGGACCTGTGCGTGGGATGCCTGGAGTGCATCCAGGCGTGCGTGTACAAGCAGGCCAAGGTCCCGGACGCTTTCAATCTCGGATTGGGGAAGCGGAAGCCGATCTACATTCCCTTTCCCCAAGCCGTACCCCAGGTCGTGGTGATCGATCCGGATACCTGCATTGAATTCAAGAGCGGCAAGTGCAAGAAGACCTGCGTGGAGGTGTGCGCGGAACGCAACGCCATCGACTTCCACCAGAAAGAGGAGATCCGGACGATCCAGGTCGGCAGCATCGTACTGGCCACCGGCTTCGAGGTCTTCGATGCGGCCAGAGTGCCCTACTATGGCTACGGCCTCTATCCGAACGTGTACACCGCGCTCGAAGTCGAGCGCCTGGTGAACGCCTCCGGTCCGACTGGCGGAGAGATTCTGCTGCGGGACGGCCGCAAGCCCTCCACGGTGGGCATCGTGCATTGCGTGGGCAGCCGGGACGAACACACCAACCGCTACTGCTCCCGCGTCTGTTGCATGTACTCGCTGAAACTCGCACATCTGATCAAAGAGAAGACCGGTGCCGAGGTCTACAGCTTCTACATCGACATTCGCGCTCCCGGGAAGGCGTTCGAAGAGTTCTACAACCGCGTGGCCGAGGAAGGTGTAGTCTTCATTCGGGGGAAAGTGGCCGACGTCTACCCGGCCAACGGGGACGGGCGCCTGATTCTGCAGGCGGAAGACACTCTGCTTGGCATGGTCCGCAAGATCCCCGTGGATATGGTGGTCCTTTCCACGGGCCTCGAGCCCCGACCCGATGCAGGCGACGTGCGCCGGCTTTTTAACATCGGCTGCTCGCGCGAGGGTTTCTTCCTGGAACGCCACCCGAAGCTCGCGCCAGTCAACACCTTTGCGGACGGAATCTTCGTGGCCGGCTGCTGCCAGGGTCCAAAGGACATCCCCGACACGGTCGCGCAGTCGGGAGCGGCTGCCGCGCAGGCACTGGCTCTGATCGACGCCGGCGTGGTGGAACTGGAACCCAACACGGCTCATGTTATCGAAGAGGTCTGCTCCGGGTGCAAGACCTGCATCCCGCTCTGCCCCTACCAGGCGATCTCGTTCGTCGAGGCGAAGAGGGCGCACATCAACGAAGTTCTGTGCAAGGGCTGCGGCACTTGTGTCGCCGCGTGCCCATCCGGCTCGATACGCCAAAACCTGTTCGAGGATGAGGAGATCTTCGAAGAGATCGAAGGATTGTTGATGGAGGCCTAGCCTATGCCGGACGCCTTTGAACCGAAAATTGTGGCCTTTTTCTGTAATTGGTGCACGTACCTCGCCGCCGACCTGGCTGGAACCTCGCGTCTCAAGTACGCCCCCAATGTCCGCACGGTCCGCGTCATGTGCTCCGGGCGGGTCGATCCGCAATTCGTGCTGGAGGCCTTTGCCCAGGGCGCGGACGGCGTCCTGATCGGCGGATGCCATCCGGGGGACTGCCACTACCAGGAAGGGAACTACAAGGCGCTGCGCCGCTACGAACTGCTTCGACGGCTGCTCAACCAGATGGGAATCGAGAACGAGCGCTTTCGCCTGGAATGGATCTCGGCCGCGGAGGGCGAGCGCGTCAAGGCCGTGGTCAACGACATGGTGGAGAAGGTTCGCGCCCTGGGTCCCCTGGTGATTCGTGAGCACGAGGAGGTCGCATGAAACCCAGGATCGCGTTCTACTGGTGTGCTTCTTGCGGCGGATGCGAAGAAGCCGTAGTGGACCTGGACGAAGCGCTCCTCGACGTCGCAAATGCGGTGGAAATCGTCTTCTGGCCGGTAGCACTCGATTTCAAGAGGAAAGACATCGAGGCCCTGCCGGACGGCTCGATCCTGGCCGGCTTCATCAACGGCGCCATCCGCAACAGCGAGCAGCGGGAGATGGTCGAATTGTTGCGGGCGAAGGCGCGCGTGATTGTCGCCTTCGGCATCTGCGCGCAGTTGGGCGGGATCCCCGGTCTGGCGAATCTATCCGACGCAAAAGACATCCTCGCGGAGGTGTACCGCGATGGTGTGTCACCGCAAGTTCGTTACAGCGATAACGGCCGCACTCTGAATCTGCCCGCGTTCTACGACACCGTGAAGACGCTCGACGCCGTGATCGACGTGGATTACTACGTGCCTGGCTGTCCACCGACTCCAAACATCATCGGTGATGCAGTAAACGCGCTCCTGGGTGCGGACTTGCCTCCGAAAGGGGCCGTGCTGGCCCCCGACAAGGCGCTGTGCGAGGAGTGTCCCCGCAAAGATACGCGGCCGGAAAAGCTTTTGGTCAAGGAGTTCAAACGCGTGCACCAAATCCTCCCCGACCAGGAGACTTGTCTCCTCGCCCAGGGCCTGGTTTGTCTGGGTGCGGCGACGCGTTCCGGGTGCGACGCACGATGCATCCGCGGAAACATGCCGTGCACCGGCTGCTTTGGTCCGACCAGCCGCGTGCGCGATTTCGGCGCAAAAGCACTTTCAGCCATCGCATCCGTGGCCGACTGCAACGAGGAGAGCAGCGTCGCGCAGGTCATGGACGCGCTGCCGGATCCGGTCGGGACTTTTTGTCGATATAGCTTGCCATCCGCCTTGCTGAACCGGCGGCGCATGGAGTAGGCCTATGGAGAGTAATCGCAAGATCACGATCGAGCCGGTGACCCGGCTCGAAGGCCACGGCAAGATCGAGATCTTCCTGAACGATCAAGGTCAGGTCGACCGTGCGTATTTCCAGGTCCCGGAACTCCGCGGCTTCGAGAAATTCGCCCAGGGCCGACCGGCCGAGGACATGCCGCAGATCACCTCACGCATCTGCGGCGTTTGTCCCACGGCTCACCACATGGCATCGACAAAGGCGCTCGACGCGCTCTACCAGGTGACTCCGCCGCCGGCGGCGCGGAAGATCCGCGAGCTCGTCTATTCCACGTTCTTTGTAGAAGACCATGCGCTGCACTTCTATTTTCTGGGTGGACCGGATTTCGTGGTCGGGCCCGAGGCTCCGCCGTCGGAACGCAACGTCCTGGGCGTGATCGCCAAGGTCGGGATTGAGACCGGCCGGAAGGTGATCGCCATGCGGCGGAAACTCCGCGAGCTGATGGCTCTGGCAGCGGGCAAGGCGGCCCATCCCGTTTTCGGATTGCCAGGCGGCGTCGCCAAACCACTCTCTCAGGAGGACGCCTCGCGGTTCCGGGATGCCGCGGCCGAGGCCGTGGATTTCGCATGCTTCACCTTGGAGCTGTTCGAGAAGGTCGTGCTGGCGAACTCGGGCTTCGTCGACCTGATCCTCTCCGATCCGTTTACGCATCGCACCTATTACATGGGCCTCGTCGATCAGAACAACCACGTCAACTTCTATGAGGGGGCGCTCCGGGTCATGGGACCGAACCTCCACGAGTGGGCGCGGTTTCAACCCGGCGACTACCGCGATCACATCGGAGAGCACACCGAACCCTGGAGCTACATGAAATTCTGCTACCTCAAGGAAGTCGGCTGGACGGGATTCGTCGATGGCGAGGACAGCGGCGTGTACTCGGTGGCGCCGCTGGCGCGCCTGAATGTGGCCGATGGGATGGCCACTCCCCTGGCCCATGAGGCCTACCTGAAGTTCCACGGTGTACTGGGCGGCAGGCCGGTCCATCACACCCTCGCCAACCACTGGGCTCGCGTCGTGGAGATGCTCTACGCGGCCGAACGAATGAAAGAACTGGCTGACGATCCCGAGTTGACCGGTCCCGATGTCCGCACGCTCCCAACCGCGGTGCCGAACGAAGGCGTCGGAGTGGTCGAAGCGCCCCGCGGAACCCTGTTTCATCACTACCGCACCGATGACCGCGGGATCATCACCGGTGCGAATCTGATCGTGGCCACGCAAAACAACGCGGCGCGCATCGCTATGAGTATCGAAAAGGTCGCGAAGAAGTTGATCGCCGGCGCCAATGTGCCCGAGGGCGTCCTGAACCAGGTGGAGATGGCATTCCGCGCATACGACCCCTGTCTGGGTTGCGCTACGCACGCTCTGCCTGGGAGTATGCCCCTCCTCGTTCACGTGCGGGATGCGCACGGAAAGCCCATGTTCGTCCTGAGGCGCGACTCCGATGGAACCGTCCGCCGGGAATGACACCCAGCACGTCCGTCTTCTGGGCCTGGGAAACGGCCTCCTGGCGGACGATGCCTTCGGCCTTTTGGTCGCCTGCGAGGCGGAGCGCATTCTCCCAGAGGAGATCGAGGTTGTGTGCTCTTCCGACGCGGGCTTCTCTCTGATGGACCACCTGCTCGGAGCGTCGAGCCTGATCGTAGTCGACACCATCGTCACCGGTGCTGCCAGACCCGGTACCGTTCACGTCTTCGATCTGGATCAGTTGAAGATGGCTCCGTGTGTCGCGCCTCACTTCCTGGGACTTCGCGAGGTGCTGGCCGCAGGCAGGCAGTTGCATCTGAATGTTCCGAACCAGGCTGTCGTCATCGCCGTTGAAGCCGCGGATTGCACTACTATCGGTGGCGCGATGCATCCCGATGTGCGGACGGCGATCGCCGAGGCCGTGGGTCTGGTCAGGAGCTTCGTTGCCGACGGTTATCTTAAATGCGTCACAGCATAGCCCATTCTGGCTCATTCTGACCAACATCATTCTGGGAGCCGCGGTGCTTCTGTGCCTGGCGGTGATCGTTCTGGAAGTGCTCTGCGAAGCCTGCGCCCACTGGAAAAGATGGCGGTCCTATGAGGCCGAGCTGAACCACGACATGCAGGAGATGTTCGCCTCGGCTCATCCTCCAGTTGTGGCCGCACGCACCCCGCCTCCAGGAGTTCTCTCGAAGCTCCTGGAGGCGGTGTGCCGGTATTGGTGCCGGCTCTCTCACCGGCACAACTAGCGGATCAGCGGTCCGGCTACGCCGTGGTGGGCGTCGTCGTAACGCCGCGCTTCTCCATGGGCACAAAATCGCGCGCCGCCTGACCGGTAAAGACCTGTCGCGGGCGGGCGATTTTCTGCTCGGGATCGCAAATCATCTCCTGCCATTGGGCGAGCCAACCCGCCGTACGTGGAATGGCGAACAACACCGTGAAGATCTCGGGCTTGAAACCCATGGCTTGGTAGATGATCCCAGAGTAGAAGTCTACGTTCGGATAGAGTTTGCGCTTGATGAAGTAGTCGTCGGAGAGGGCGATTCGCTCCAGCTCAAGAGCGATCTCCAGCTTCGGATTGCGCCCGGTGACTTCAAACACCTTGTCTGCGGCCCATTTGATGATTCTGGCGCGCGGATCGTAGTTCTTGTAGATGCGGTGTCCGAAGCCCATGAGCTTGAACTGTCCCGCTTTCACTTTGGCGATGTACTCCGGAACCCTGTCTTTGGATCCGATCTCGTCCAGCATCTTGAGGACTTCTTCGTTGGCTCCTCCATGGAGAGGGCCGGACAGCGCCGCCGCGGCAGCCGCGGTGGCCAGGAACGGATCGGCTTGAGAACTGCCCACGGAACGCATTACGTTGGCGCTGCAGTTCTGCTCGTGGTCGGCGTGGAGGATGAACAGAATGTCCAGCGCCCGGGCCAGAATCGGGTTCGCCTGGTACTTGGGCTCCACCATTTTCCAGAGCATGTTCATAAAGTTTTCGGTGTAGCTCAACTCGTTGTCAGGATAGACATAGGGGAAGCCCAGGCTGTGCCGGTAGGTGTATGCGGCAATGGTCGGCATCTTGCCGATGAGACGCCGGATTTGTAGCGCTCGGACCTTGGGATCGAGGACATTTCTTGCCTCGGAATATACCGTTGAAAGTGCTGCCACCGTGCTCGCCAGCATCCCCATCGGATGGGCGTCGTAACGGAATCCCTCCAAAAAGTTCTTGGTGGTTTCGTGCAGCATGGTGTGATGGGTGATGTCGGTTACCCATTCCTTCAACTGAGGCTCGTTCGGCAGTTCGCCGAACAGGATCAAATACGCTACTTCGAGAAAACTGCACTTCTCCGCCAGTTGTTCGATGGGATAACCCCGGTATCGCAGGATGCCTTTGTCGCCATCGATGAACGTGATGGCGCTCTGGCAGGAGGCGGTGTTCATGAAGGCGGGGTCGTAGGTCATGAGCCCGAAATCTTCGGGGCTCGTCTTGATCTGTCGCAGGTCCATGGCCCGGATGGTCCCGTTGTGAATTGGGACCTCATAGGCAGCCTGGGTGCGCTGGTCGATAATGCTCAGGGCTTCCTTTGCCATAGTTCCACTCCCGAGGTCCTGGGCAGCGATAGGCTGTCCATTCGCCGCCCTCTAGCCATCGTGCGAGCAGCACGACGGCGCCGCCCGCTGTGGGTCGTTACAACGGGCAGGTTGGGTTCACATCAATGCCCTGTCCGGTTCAGATTCCGAACACTGCAGGCTTGATGGTGGGCATGGCCGGGTCCGCATGGAATCCCGTCCGACTGCGGCATGATGCCAGATTCCTTCGGCGTTTCGTATCTCCGCGTTCCGGTGGCTTGTCACCGAAGGAACCTCCTTTTGCGCGGACCGTCACCCTGCCGGGCGTGACGATCTCAAGGCCATGATATGGCAAAGCATTCGTTCTGTGAAGCGTATTTTCAGTATTGATTGTCTGATTAGTCCGAAAGACGCTACCTAAGGCAGTTTTTCCACCAACCGGGCGAACTCGGCCAGCGGAAATGCGCGAAGCGTCGCAGTCTTGACGTGTTCGCGGGCGCAGACCGCCAGGCTGGCCGTGACGGCGGCCTCGTCGCTGGGACATTCTGTGATGGCTACATAGTCGTACTCGCCCATCACAAAGTAGGTGGCCAGCACCTTGCCGCCCATCAGTTCCCAGGCCTTGATCGCCGATTCGATTCGCAAGGGCGCACCTTTCACGTCCTTCGCGCCCTGCTCGGTGAACTTCATGAGTGTGATGTATGTGGGCATACGGTTCGCTCTTCCTTCCGACGTCGAATAGTTGTGAGTTGTTGGCCTGCCCCCTACCAGGAGGCGTTTGGAACCGGCGCGGCGTTCTGATTCCGGCCGCGCGGCGAAGGTCACGCGAATAGATAGCCGGGCGCTGCCCGGACTTTCGAGGGGAGCGTTTCGTCCCGGCGATAGTATACTCCTGAACCATTGCCCGCGCCTGCCTGAACTGCTATAGTTGAGGCCGAAACTACAAGATAAGGTCCGATTAGCAAATAATCGGGCGGCAAGCCACGGCCTTCGACTCCTGCCCGCGGTTCGGGCCCAGGAGGTGTTATGGAGTGCTACAACGATTGCCCCGTCCCCGTGGATGGTGAGGCCATCCAAGCTCAAGAAAACAAGTTAAATGTACCGGATCACCCGATCATCCCCTTCATTGAGGGCGATGGCACCGGGCCCGACATTTGGAAGGCTGCGCGCACGGTGTTTGACGCCGCAGTCCTGCAGGCTTACGGCGGCCGCCGCCGCGTGGCCTGGTACGAAGTCTTCGCCGGCGAAAAGGCGCACCGGCAGTTCAACGATTGGCTGCCGCAAGGCACGCTCGACGCGATCCGGCGTTTCCACGTCGCCATCAAGGGTCCGCTGACGACTCCGGTGGGCGGCGGCATCAGAAGCCTCAACGTAACTCTTCGGCAGTTGCTCGACCTGTACGTCTGCCTGCGGCCCGTCCGCTACTACCCCGGCGTCCCGTCGCCGATGAAGCGGCCCGAGCTTTTGGACGTCGTGATTTTTCGCGAGAATACGGAGGATGTCTACGCCGGCATCGAGTGGCGGCAAGGCTCTCCCGAAGCCTGGAAGATCATCGAGTTTCTGGAGCGCGAATTAGGCAAAAAGGTGCGCGCGGATTCGGGCATCGGTATCAAACCGGTCAGCGTGAGCGGATCGAAGAGGCTGACCCGGCGCGCGATTCAGTACGCCATCGACAACAACCGCCACAGCGTCACGCTCGTGCACAAGGGGAACATCATGAAGTTCACCGAGGGCGCCTTCCGCGATTGGGGATACGAGCTTGCCAAGGAGGAGTTCCCGGACGTCTGTATTACGGAAGCCGAAGCCGGCGTCGAGGCGCCTCCGGGAAAGATCCTGGTCAAGGACCGCATCGCCGACTCGATGTTCCAGCAGGTTCTGCTGCGTCCCGACGAGTACGACGTGATCGCCACCACCAATCTAAACGGCGACTATCTCTCCGACGCCTGTGCCGCACAGGTAGGCGGGCTTGGTATGGCGCCGAGCGCCAACATAGGCGACCAGCACGGTGTCTTTGAGGCAACCCACGGCACGGCGCCGAAATATGCCGGCATGGACATGGTGAACCCTTCCAGCGTCATGCTCTGCGGCGCGATGATGTTCCACTATCTGGGCTGGAAAGAGGTCTCTCATCTCATCGAAGCGGGTATCGCGGAGACCATACGGAACAAGCAGGTCACCTACGACCTCCACCGCCAGATGGAGGGCGCCACCAAGTTGAAAACCAGCGAATTTGCCGCTGCCATTGTCGGCAACATGAAGGCGGCCCTGACGGCCGCATGAGGAACTCGTATGCGAAAAAAAGTCACAGTCGTGGGGGCAGGGAACGTAGGAGCGAGTTGCGCGGTCCGCTTGGCTGCGAAAGGGCTCGCGGACATCGTCGTGGTGGATGTTCTCGATGGTATTCCGCAGGGCAAGGCCCTGGACATTCTCCAGTCCGGTCCTGTCGAGGGAGTCGATATCCAGATCACCGGAGGCAACGACTACGAGCCGACGGCGAACTCCGACATCGTGGTTCTGACTGCCGGCTTTCCGCGTAAGCCCGGCATGAGCCGCGACGATTTGCTGTGGGCTAATTACGATATCGTCCGGTTCACGGTGGAGCAGTCTGTGAAGTACTCGCCGGACTCGATCCTGATTGTCGTCACCAATCCGCTCGACGCCATGTGCCAAGTCGCGCATCATGTCAGCGGCTTCCGCAAGCACCGGGTCATGGGAATGGCAGGCATTCTGGACACTGCCCGCTTCCGGACCTTCGTGGCCCAG
Source organism: Verrucomicrobiia bacterium (assembly GCA_035578025.1). GTDB lineage: Bacteria > Acidobacteriota > Terriglobia > Bryobacterales > Bryobacteraceae > Solibacter. The sequence goes on along the minus strand of DATJYJ010000381.1, from coordinate 41,113 downwards.
GCGCTCAAGGTTTCCGCCTCGGATGTCGTGGCCTTCGTACTCGGAGGGCACGGCGACACCATGGTGCCGCTGGTCCGTTACAGCAGCGTCGCCGGCATTCCCCTGACCGACTTGATGGACGCGGAGACGCTCCAGCAGATCGTCAAACGTACCCGGGACGGCGGTGCTGAGATTGTGAAGCATCTCAAGACGGGGAGCGCCTACTACGCGCCCTCCGCCGCGGCCGTCGAGATGGTGGAAGCCATACTCCTCGATCGCAAACGCGTGCTCCCGTGCTCCGCCTACCTGGAAGGCGAATACGGCATCGACAAGCTGTTCGTCGGAGTGCCGGTCAAACTCGGCGCGGAGGGCATCGAAAAAATCTTCGAGGTCCGTCTTACCGAGGAGGAACGCGAGGCACTGCACAGGAGCGCCGCCTCGGTGAAGGAACTCGTGTCTGTGATGGCGCCCAAGTTGGGGATTGCGGACATGGCAGCCGTCACCGCGTGAATCACGGGGCTGTCAGCCGTGCGAGGGCGATTGCCCGAAGAACGATTCCAGGAATCTCCGAGCAGCTGGCGGATTTCGGAAGCAGGGCGGGCCTGCCATCGCGAGTCCGCCGTCCGCTGGGGGCTGCTGTTGCACCATGTACCGTGGGCAACGTAGAAGCGACGATCGGGCAGAGGCAGAACCGCCCCAGGGGGAACGGACCAGATAAACCGGGTATCTTCGCCTTCGTTGATTTCCTGAAACCGGTACTGATGCCACAGCGATTTGCGATAGCACATGGTGGCGCCGGCGATCCAGGGGCGGTCGCCCGGAGGATGAGCGTATAGCCAGGCACGGTCGCCCTGCCGGTGACAGAAGTACAGAGTGCTCAGCCCGCATGCCGAGGATTGCGGGTTGGAGACCAGGGCATTCACTTGGTAGGTGAGCCTCCAGTCGGCCATCCAGTCATCATCGTCCCAATGCGCGATGATGCCGCCGCGTGCCAAGTCGCACGCCTGGTTCCTTTTCGCGCCGAGTGAGGATCTGGCGTGGACGCGGCGATAGATAATCCTGGGATCCGGGGGGACGAGGTCCTGGACCGGGTCGGACCCATCATCGAGAACGATCAGCTCACGGTTTTAGTACGTCTGTCTTGCGAAGCAGCGAAGGGCCTGGGGTACGAATGCGCGCCGATTCGCGGTGGGCATGATGCACGAGACCAGCGGCCCGGTCGATCCAAGGCCCGGCGGGCCGGCGGAGGAATGCGAAAGGTAGAAGCCCGGCTCTTCTCCGAGGCTGGTAGCTTCGATGGCCGTCCAAGCAGCGGGATCGAGGTGCCGCCATATTCGAACGACCACGTGTTTCCGGAGCGCCTCACGTACACAAAGTGGCCAGCGCCAGGCTAATCTAAGCTAGTGGTTCGAGCCAGGCCGCAAGCGCAGCAGAAGGCGCAAGGTCTGTACCGAGTGGGGTTGCACCGTGATCTCCAACCCGTCCTTCTTTGCGCCAATCTCACGCTGGTTCTCTTCAACGGCGTTGCACAGCCACGCGCGGTCGATTTCGAGCAGGCCTGAAGCCAGGCGCACGGCGGCGGCGCGCCCCGCGGTCTCAAGCAGCCTCACGATGTAGCCGTTTCCATCCTCGGCGGGCTTCAGTGCCTCCATTTCTACGCCCTCACCGCTTAGGCTGAGTAAGGAAGCGGCGGTGTCGGGCAGCGAACCTCTTGTGCCTACCTTGTCGTTTCTGGTTAGTTCGCCGACCTCGAGCGGTGTCAGAGCTTCGCGTCCCAGGCGGCTCAGCGCTGCAGGGTTCAGATCGCTGCCACTCGTGAGCACGTAGCGGAACACAAAGTCGCCGCTTTGCACGCGCGGGAAGTTAGTGTGCCAGTAATTGTTCAGCACATAGGAGAAGATAGCAGACGACCTCGGCTCGAACCTCTCGGGCCACAGGCCCCGGTTGATGTCGCCGAAGGTCACAAGCGGCGCATCCAGGGGAATTACTGCCGCGCTGAATCCTCCACCACTCACACGCGACCAGCGCCCAGCGGCATACCATTCGCGGCAGCCGCCGGCCAATTCGTCGTGGGCGGGGTTGACCGTCCCGGCCTGGCCCTCATATTCGAAGCTCGCGTCGGGCGCATCAAAGGGGAACGCGAAGTAGACGGCTTCCTTCTCATTCACGGGCTCCTTCTTCAGCCGGTTGACGATCTCGATCTTCTTTTCGCGATCGAACATGCGAATTTCCACGGCGATTTCCGGCACATGGGGACCGCTCGCCCGGTAGGTCAGCGATTGTCCCCAAGGAGTCGAAGTTGTGTTGAGCGCCGCTGCGCTGCCGGAAGCCGTCACGGTGAGCTTTGCCGGAGGCAGGTGCTCGGTGATATGAATGAGCCGCGTGCCGTCGCCTCCCGATACATACAGATATTGGCCCAGCAGGTAGGGGCTGCGCGGATCAACTAATTCGCGCCCGGTTTGCTTGTCCAGAAGGCTGGCGATTCCCCCGCGCTCGCGGTCTACGGTCACACGGTAAAACGAATTCTCGATGGCGTTCCCAGCTTTGGAGGCAGCAGCCAGGTTGGGGGTTTGGCGGCTTTCGATCCGGTAAACGCGATAGCCCATGGCCGGCATGCGTTCGGCCAGAAAGCGCACGCGCCGGTAACCGGCGCCGGTGCGGAGGATCTCAAGCGGTACGGCTCGCCCGCCAGGCGCCATAAGAGCAGTGCCGTTTGACAAATCCATCTCCACCAAGCCGTCGCGCTCGTGCGCCAGCGTGTTGAAAACCACGATCGCCGGCGGGACGGTCCGGATGCCTTCAAGCAGCCTGCTCATGGACTCTTGCGCGATCCAATGAGCCGTTTCCCGGGCGTCGATAACGTGGAAGTGTTTCGATTCGATCTGGCGGACACTCTGTTCGCTGTCGGGGCGAGAGTATCCGCCTGAGGAAGTGTACGTGTGCTCGGCGTAGAGGATCAAGTCCTGCCAGAGGCGCCGCAACCGGTCCATCGGAGGCGCCCACTCGGCCTTCTGGAGGGCGGCAAGAGCGGACAGTGTCTCCACCGCGGGTGCCCGCGCTTCAGTTGCGCGGTAAAGGGCGGCATACTGCGCGTCGGTCCCGATGCCATCTTCCCAGTAAGGACCGAAATCGCCGCGCACGATCTCGAGCTTTTCGCCGTACTTCTTCTCCATGAGTTCGAAATAATCGCGAAACGTCGCCAATTTCAGGTGCGGCCAGGCGTACTTCTGGTTCCATTGCCGCACGAACTCGCCTTCCCCAGGGATCAGGTCGGTATTTTCGAGCTGGCTGCCGAACATCAGAATCGTGTCGGGCTGATACGCCGGAGATTCGAAAGCCTGAAAGAACGTGGGCAGGCTATCGCGGCAGGAGGCCTCGCGCGGCGGCAATCCGCAGATGAACCACAGGTTCGAATACTGCCGTGTGTAGGCCATCAATATCTTCTCTCCATCGGGACCTTGCCACCAGAATGGGGACCGCGTCTGCCAGCGGCCGTACAGTGGCTGCGGGCCGCGGTCGTCATTCGCACCGGCAGCAAAGTACTTCACACCCGCGGCGCGCAACAAGGAAGCATAAGCCCACGGATAGGCGGGTACGTCGGTGATGTTAGCGTAGTCGGCCTGGAAGCCCGCGTCGTGGTTCAGCGCATGACCGGCATACAGCGAGCGGATCAGCGTCTCCATGCTTGCTCCTCCGGCCATCAGATTGGCATACTGCGCGGGGATCGAGATACGGCCCGCCCGCACCGCTTCCAGAAATTCCTGTCGGGCGTGAGGTGAACGCGTGCGAAGGTACTGTTCAGCCAGCCACGAGCCATCCAGTGAGAAGCGCATGTCGGCATCGCCGCGCATTTCTTCCAGCAGGCGGTCGAGATTGCGGTTCTGCAGCTCTTCTATTTTCGGCTGGTAATCGGTGAAGCCGATGTCCAGATGGGTGTGGGGCACGACGTACACGGTTAATTTGCGTTTCGGCGACAGGCGCTCGCTGCGTTCGGAAGTTCTGCCGTTGGCCTGGACTGCGATGCGCGCTTCGGTCCCGCCCGCGAATTGCGGAACCCAAAATTCAAAGCGCTGCTGGCCGAAACGGCCGGGAGCCAGATCGGCGCGATAAGTTGCGCCAATGACGGTCAGGGTCACCACGCCACGAGATACGATTTCCGAGGGCATCACCGTCACCGCGATCAACTCTCGAACGACCCCATTTCTGCTATCAAAGAAGTAGTTCGGCTCAACGGCCGCAGCCGGCTCGACGGCTGAATTGCCGGCACGCAGCAAGGCGAGTGCGTCCCAGGCGATTTGGGAGTCGCCGTTCTCGTCGGGCGCGTCATCTACGGCGGTGATGCGCAAGGTGTTCTCGCCTGGCTTCAGGGCACCCGCAGGGACTGGAATCTGGATCCGCGCTTCGGCGCAAACCGGCGAATCCGCGCGTCCCTCGGCGTGATAGCTCAGGCGGCGATCCAGGTAGGCCGACGCGGGCGTACCGTTCAAGTTCAGTTCCAGGCGCGGTACGCGGGGATTTCCGGCCATGATGGCGAAATCCAGGATGTATGTGCCGTGCGGGGCTTCTTTCAATTGAAACTGGATTGTCCTCGAATGCGACTGCGGGGCCGAGGAGGCGTTGAGCGTTCCGGCTTGCGATGCCGGCCAGCGCCTTGCGGCATCGGGTGCATCCGCGTCCACAATCACGGGCTGATTGCCGACCTGGCCGCCGAATTCGGCTGACGCATGGTCGAACTCTCCGATTCGCCAGACTACGTTTTCCTGGGCTGACAGCGTCAGGGCTCCCGCTGCCAGATGGATTAGCGCGAGGCTGGCGGGAATAGAGGATACAAAGCGCATTTTCAGGCACAATTCTACTCCCCGGCGCAGCCCCGGACAGCAGTTGAGAGCGCTGGCTGACTTCATCCAAGCCGGCCGCGGCGAAAGAGAGGCACCGGCCGAGGGGACTCCGCGACAAACGCCTATCGGCGGTGGTCCCCTCGCAACAACAGGTCACGGGCATTGCCGCGTCAGCGGGAATCGCTATCGGGCCACTGTTCAGACTTCGTCTGGCGCGGCGAAGGCGCGCAGAGGAGCACCGCGGACATCGCGGCTGCGGGCTCGGTGATCGATCCCCAAGGTCGTGGATCTTACCCAATACATGGACCGCGACGGCCGCCTCAATTGGCAGGCGCCGGCCGCCAACTGGACCATTCTGCGGATAGGGCACACCACCATCGGCATCGAGAACCATCCCGCACTCGACGGCGGGGGCGGCCTGGAGTGCGACAAGCATAGCCGCGAGGCCATGGACCCGCTCAGACCGTCAGCTGGCACAGCGGCCTGAGCGCTTGCCCGTGTGCCGCGAGTTGACCGATTCTTCAAACAGGCATCTTTTCCACTGACGAATCTGGGTCTGAAGGCGGATCCAAAATCACTGGCGGCCCTCGTGAAAACCAGAGTCGAATTCAGCCGTTTGCTGGCTGCGCTGGTCCGGGTCCAGTTCAACCACAGACATGACGCCATCCTGGAAGCAGCGTCTGACACGATATCAGCACCGCGAAGCACTTCTTTACGCAAGGGTTTCTAAGAGACCGATTCCAGCTCGTCCACGATGCTCTGGAGCGGAACCAGCTCGTAGCTGGTCCGCTTCAAACAGAACTCCTGGTCATAAAATTCGAGAGTGACTTGGCGGCAGAGCGCGTCATAGTCCGCAAAGAGCATGGCCGAGGGTAGCCCCGCCGTCACGATGCCCGGACAATTCTCCTCGCGAGCCAAGGCGATACGGTTGTTATCGGAGGGATGCGCGCCGAACCAGCCGGTCCTGCGCGCCTCAAGTCCGGATTGGACCCGCTGGACGAACTGCTTCGAATAGCGTTCGCGCACGGCCGCGATCAGACCAGGGTAGTTGTCGACGAGACGCCCATTCCGCTTCATCCGACTGAGCTCCACAATCGCCCGTTGCGCGGCGAGCGCAAGAAGATTGATTTCCAAGGCTGTCGAAACGAACGCGCCGGTCCCAGCTACACGTGCCTGGCAACGGTCCGCTTCCAGTTCCATGCGGCGCAGGAAGATGGAAACAGCGGCACCTTCCGCAACCGCCAGCAGCCCCAGTGCGCCGCGGCCCAATCGAAACAGCAACTGGGTCAACCGCGATGCCAGGCTCGCTATCGGGCCAGCGGACTCAATCCACTTGAGGAGTTGCTCGTCCCATTTATCCGGCTCGAGCGCCACACGCGAAAACCAGGCGTGAACGCCCCAGAGGAAGCGACTCGATTGCATGGCTTTGGTTTGGGCGGAATGGGCCAATTCATGGGCAACAACTCCCCCAAGCTCACCCAGACGGAGGCCTGACACCAGGGGCAGTCCCACCAGCAGAACCGGGGCCGAGCGGAAGAGCCCTGCGATGCCTCCAGCGAAGACGCAACAGCAGTTCACGTTGCAATCCACGACGATGCGCTCAGGTCCCGGCGTTCCACTGGCGGACGCCAGTTCCCGGACAAACGCAAATAGCAAGGGCCCCTGGTCTGGATCCAGAGAGTGTGGTTCGGCGGTGCGGCCCGGGCGCGCCACCAGAGGCTTCAGCAGCGAAAGAAACAGCAGGCAACCACCTACCACAATGACGAAAAGCCCAGCCGGCGGACGGCCTCTCGGCGCAATCGACCACACTGCCCAAGCCACCAGTGCGACGAGCGCAAAGTAGGCGAGCAGGAAGATAACGGCAATCGACGCCCCCAGCGCTATCTCCAGCCGGTACCCGGCGGAAACAGCGGGCGGCAAAATGTGTGCACCGACGACACCCATGGCCTCTAATTGAGCGGAAGTGCGGGAATCAAGATCGCCCATCGTGCCGAGAACCAGTATAGGCATCCGTTCGGCACCAGGCATGGGGCTCCCTTGGTGCGTCGCCAGCCCCCGTGCGGTGGCATCCACCCGGCCAGACGGCAATGACAGGTCCGCGTCGTGCCGGCCTGCCTAGGTTGACGGCGGGCTGCCTAGCGCATCCACCGCGGTGGGAACAAACCCAAGTGTCCTCCGTGCTTGTACTTGTTGCAGATGCTGCAGATGACCTCAACGTTGTCGAGCGACTCATATTGCTGCATGCCAATGAACTCCCCGTACTTCTGGGCCAGGGCCGCGAAGTCAAAGATGTAGTCGATGGTGACAAAAAACTCCTGATCCTGCGATCCATCCCAGGCAGGAGTCATGCGCCCGCAGAGTTCGCAGCGGTACTCGTCACCTCTCACATAGGTCCTTCGCTGCGCCAGTTCGCGCACCTGCTCCATATAGTCGTCAACCGCCCGCTGGCCCTCCGCCGCCTTATCAATGAACTTTCCCATGGCGATTGTCTTCTTCGAGGTCCTATATTAGGAGAGCAAGGTCCGATAGTCAAGGCCGGGGTGACGCAATTCGGCGCCTGGTGCGGCTGCGACGCCCGAAAGGCGCAGCTATTGCATCTTCCTGCGCCGCATGGAGCTGGAAGCGGACGGTTGCGACGTGCGGGTAGCTGGTGCCGGGGCGTTCGTTTTAGCGGTCTTGGAAATCTATCTTCTGGCGTTCGCCGCGCAACGGGCGATCGTGGAGCTCAGTCGGATGAAGCGGGAAGGCCGGCTCGTCGATAACTACTCTGGCCTGATCGCGGCCGTGCGTGAAAGCTACCCGAAACAGTTCGTCCACCGGGTGTTCACCTCCAGAGGTCGCCGATTCGGAATGCCGTGACCGTTCCTCCCCGTCCCGCGCAATCGTGCGAAGACAGGGATCGGGGGCGCGGTTCTGGCCGAAGGAGTCGACGCCCTCGACTGTTCGTGCCAGACGAGCCGGCAAGTTGAAAGGATACGCCTTGGTCGACGGTTGCCCCAGAGTCTCCGATTATGGATGTTGAGGCCAGCGTGACAAACCCGCGGCCCGCGAGAGAGGAACCGAATTTCAGCTACCGCCTGTTGCGCCGATCGCCAAATCTCGGTCAAAGAATCGATTCGGCTGGACACGGCGGCTGGCTGGCGGATGCGAGCGAGGGCGCGTCGAATATCAAAGTCCCCAGCAGGAACGGATTCGCTGCGGCCATAAGCTGACGTCGTCACCCCGCTAACCGGGAAACAGTCACAATTACTAATCGGCACAACGATTCCGGCGGCGCCGGTCTCGATGTTACGCCGGCGCCTTCCCGGGTCCGTCTTACCCGCGAGTGGATGGTAGCTCAACCCCTGGCCGGCGGCCATCCTGTGATTCGCCGCGGTCAGTCCACACTGGACGAACGGCAGTGTCCCGACCCGGCGCACCTGCCGATCAGGCGTCGTAGCCTTTCATGCGGCGGATAACTGGAGAGAACCTGGACCTCGTAACGCCCCATCAGAATCACGCCGCTATTGCCGCGAAACTGTCCGACCCTGGATGCGTCCGTACCGGTCGGCGTCGTCCATTCGAGGTGGAGTTGGATGTCGCCGAAGCTCTCCTTAGTAACAAGTCCACCGGCGCCCGGCACCAATTCCACGTAGCCGTTTTCCAGTTTCCACCTGGGTTCCCCGACGGCGCCGCCGCGGCCGCCGCCGTTCCACTTCGAAAGATCCGTTCCGTCGAGCAGCACAATCGCGTCGGACGGGGCGGAGGGCGTCGGGACCGGTTGGCCCGGAGTGACCTGGCGCGGCTGGGGACGCGTCCGATCGTGCACGCGCCACTTCTGGCCGGGCAGCATGTCGCCGACGGGACTGCCGTCCATCGGACCTCGCCCTGCCGGAGGGCCGCCGGGGCGAATCGCCTGCTGCGGCCGAGCCTTGGACGCCAGTAACGTGAATATCGGTAGCGATGCGGCAAGCTGTTGACTGAACCATCTGCGATTTAGCATGGGTATCCTCAATATTCGCCTGGCAAGCTGTACAATTGCGGGTGATTCAAATTGGATCCAATTGAATGGATTTGTCAATACAGAATTAAGGGTACGGACCGGCGGGATTGCAGACGACCAAGGAGGATGACGATGTGGACGCGAGCCCTCGTTCGAACGTTTGGCGCCAGTGGAGCGTTTCGCTTGACCGCTGGGGCGATCCTGCTGATCTTGCGGGCGCAGCCGGTCATGGCGCAGGCAACGTCGCGCTCCGTGCCTGCCTGCCAGGCACTCATGCGTTTGCAGTTGCCGGGTGGAACCCTCACGGTCACCAATGCCGAATGGCATCCGGCGGCAGCGATGCCCGCCTTTTGCCGGCTCGATGGCATCATTGACCGCCGCGCCGGGACGGCTGGAGCCACCTATGGCATCGGGTTCGCCCTCGCGCTGCCGGAGAGCTGGAATGGACGTTTCTTGTTCCAGGGCGGCGGAGGTCTGAACGGCTCGGTGCAGCCACCGCTGGGGACATCGGCCGCGGGAGCAGAACCGGGCCTTGCACGCGGCTTTGCGGTGGTCAGCACCGATACCGGCCACCATGGGACGAATGCCTTCGACGGCAGTTTCCGGCAGGACCAGCAGGCCAGCCTCGACTTTGCCTACGCCGCCGTCGGCCGCGTAGCCGAGTTCGCCAAGCGCATCCTCGCGCAGTATTACGGCAGGCCGCCCGACCACTCGTATTTCGCGGGCTGTTCCACTGGAGGACGCGAGGCGATGCTCATGGCCGAGCGTTACCCGACGTACTTCGACGGGATCGTGGCAGGCGCGCCGGCCATGCGCACGAATTTCTCAGGGATCGGCGATCGGTGGGTGGCGGCCACCTTGAACCAGATCGCGCCGAAGGACGGCCGTGGACTGCCCGTCACGCAAGACGCATTTTCGGACAGCGACAAGAAGGCGGTCATCGACGGCCTGCTGCGCGCCTGCGATGCCGCCGACGGATTGAAAGATGGCATGGTATTTAATCTGAGCGGATGCCGCTTCGATCCGGACACGCTGGTTTGCCCCGGCGGCAAGAAGGTAGACGGCTGCATTACGAGGCAACAGGCGGAAACGTTGCAGAAGGCGTTTGCAGGGCCGAAAGACTCCAAGGGGCGCCCGGCATATCCCGGGTTTCCTTTCGATACGGGGATTGCGGCGAAGCAGGGGATTCCGGGTCTGTTGAACGGCGGACGAAACCCCGTCGGGCCGGGGTTCACCGATATTGGAATGGACGTGGATAGCGCTGTCGAGCGAGCCCTGGCGGATCCCACCGCGGCTCTATCGGAGACGTGGAGTTGGACCAACCTCAACACGTTTTCGCAGCACGGCGGAAAGCTCATCTTCTGGCACGGCCTGAGCGACCCGTGGTTTTCGCCGCTCGACACAATCGACTACTACGATCGAATGGCCAAGGCGAACGGCGGTCCCGATCAGGTTCGCAATTGGAGCCGCCTGTTCCTTTCTCCCGGAATGGGGCACTGCGGAGGCGGCCCGGCTGCCCTCGACACCTTCGACGCGCTGTCTGCCATCGTCCGCTGGGTCGAGCAGGGCGTGGCGCCCGAGAGCCTCAAAGCCACAGGCCGCGCTTTTCCTGGGCGCAGCCGGCCGTTATGCGCCTACCCGCTGCACGCGCATTACAAGGGCGCCGGTGACCCCGAAGACGCGGCCAATTTCGAATGCCGGCCGTAGATTAGCGCCGGCTGCGTTGCGAGGCTGTCCATTCCGCAATGAAGTCCAACTTCTCGCGGTAAGGCGCAGGTTCGGTCTTCGGCGTGTCCCCGAAGTTCATCAGGATTTCGGTTTTCGAATCGAACGCCGGCCACTCAGGCAAACCCGGGCCGTTAGGCGACCCCGTCTTCACGAAGTTCGTCCAGATCGAGGAAACCGTGTCGCCTAACTTCCGGTCCACCGGGCGCCAGTCCCAATCCTGCAGGGGAAAGGCATTAAACACATACACGATCTCGCTGCCGTGATAGGCTCCCCAGGCCAGCGCGGGGCGCCCGCCCCAAATCAGATCTTTCGGCATCGGCGAGACGTGAGTGAAGTAGTACCAGTAGACCTTCGACTTGCCCGCCTGCGCCTGCAACCGAGCCCATGTCCTTGCCCCCGCCAGCGCGCTGTTGGTGCGGAAGGCGTGTGCCGATCTGGCCGCCTCGCCGTCGGAGGCGGCCGGGTACAGCGCCAGGTACTTGCCGGCGAGCTCGTGAAACGTGTTCTGCGCATTCGCCTGCGCGTCCGCCGCCTTCGGTGTGGCTGCCGGTCCCGGCGCATCGTCCGCTACGGTGCCAACGATCAGCGGCACGTCATTCTGTTTTCCGGCGGCGAAAATGGAGTAGGCGTCCTGCGGAAAAACCCAACCGTCCACGTTCGTGCCCATCATGGACCGAGGCGCCTTGAGAATCTCTTCCGGAGATTTCTGGCGCATCGCCGCGATGGAAGAAGCGCCCAACGATTCGCCCAGCTTGACGCCGGTTTTCTCGGCGTCCGCGAGAACCGTCCGGTTGTTAAGACAATTTCCACTCTGCGCCAGCACACGGTGAAAGAGGCCTTTCGCCAGGGGGCTTGCCATCAGCGCGCACACATTGGCGGCGCCGGCCGAATGGCCGAAGATCATCACCGTGTTCGGATCGCCGCCGAACTTATCGATATTCCGCTGGATCCACTGGAGCGCCGCGATCTGATCGAGAATCGCGTAATTGCCCGAGGAATGATGTTCGGATTCCGCGGTCAACTCCGGGTGTGCCAGGAAACCGAATACGTTCATCCGATAGTTGAAGCTGACGAAGACGACGCCCTTCTTAGCCAGGTAAGCGCCGTCATACTGGTTTTCCGACGCGGCCCCGCGCGTGTTGCCTCCGCCGTGGATGAATACCATGACCGGAAATTTCGCCGCCGGGCTTTGCGCGGGAGTCCACACATTGAGGTAGAGACAATCCTCGCTCATGGGAAACATTCCCTCGCGCCAGGCATTTCCTTCGGTATCGGTCGCCGGCTGCATGCAGACTGGCGAGAAATGATCGGCGGCTTTGATGCCCTGCCACGGAACCAGAGGCTGGGGCGCGCGCCATCTCCGTTCGCCGACAGGCGGTGCGGCGTAGGGGATGCCGCGGAACAGGCGCACGCCATAGGTCCACTGGATGGTGGGCGTGCCGGTGATGGAGCCGCCCTCGATACCGATCGGCTCCGGTATACCCGCGGTGGCGAGGCCAACGGCCGCAAGAAGTATGCACAACGACAATCTTTTCGGCATTGTTCCTCCATCGGAAGCGGACAGGATTTCCGTCCGCCGCTACTTGACGTAGCCGCGCTCTCTATAATATTTCAACGCTCCGGGATGCGTCGGGATCACTTTGCTCACCGCTACGAGAGCCTTCGCCCCGTCGTAGGCAAAGGAGTCCGGGGCACGCCCGCGGCACGCAATTTCCGGTGTTGCAGCACAGACTGGCTGAGGCACATGTCGCGCGTGCCGGAGAGCAGAAAAGCCGGCGGGGGAACCGTGGGCGAGCCTAAGTGCAGCGTGCCAACGGAGTCCACCAGCATCTGCGGCACAGCCGGCGCCTCTGCCAGGACGGCCGGGTCCAGTTTCTGTTCCTTCCTTTGGCTCTGCGCGACAACCGCGCAGCAGCCAATGACGAATGCCGCCAATATCACAACCGCGAAGCTGCGAGCGATCGGCCGTCCCATGAATCGCTACTCCATTACTTCTGAAACAAGAGCGGCGCGAATTCATGCAGGCTGCGCCGCCAGCTCAGCCACTCGTGAGCGGTCTCGGGAGATTCATAGAAAACGGTGTTGACGCCGGCATTCTTGAGCTCTTCCACATTGGTCTTGCCGGCAGCGCCATTCTCACGGCTTCCGTAGCTGATAAACACGAGCTTCACCTTCTTCTTGAAGTCGGCCACGTCTTTGATCTCCGACACGGTGATGCTGCCGCCGCTGAACAGGCCGATGTGGGAGAACTTGTCGAGGTGGGCGAGGGTGATGCCGTGGGTATACGCGCCGCCCATCGAGAGGCCCGCCATGGCGCGATGGGGCTGATCGGCGAGCGTACGGAAGTTGGCATCGACGAAAGGGATGATTTCCTGGATGAGAGCGTGCTCGAACGGGGTGTCGGTCATGACAAAGCCCCGCCCTCGCCCGGGACCGCCTGGTCCGCCGGGGGCCGCTGGGCCAGGAGCGCCAGGTTGGCCGGCCGGAACCGGTCCGCGAGCGCCGGCGCCCGGAGCAGCGCCACGGCCGGCGCCGGCTCCGCCCGTGACAAGATAACTATTCGCCATCACGATGAGGAATGGTTTGGCTTTGCCTTCGGCAATCAGGTTGTCCATGATGAGACCCGCGTGCCCCTGCGCGCCCCATCCGTGATCATCCTCGCCGCCGCCGTGCTGGAGATAGAGCACCGGGTAGCGCTTCGACCCTTTCTCGTAATCGGGAGGGGTGTATACGAAGCACTGCAGAGTGGCGTTGGCGGTCTTGGAAAAGAAGTGGACCTCCCGCAATTGCCCATGCGGCACGTCCTTCATGGCGTAGAAATCCCGGTCATGGGCGGGGACTTCGACCCCGCTGCCCCAGCGGTTCGCGCCATAAAACATCAGGGTGGCGGGATCCGGGAAGGCGACGCCATCGACATTCAGCTGATAGTAGTGGAAGCCTTCGTCCTGCGCGTTGGAGAAGCCGGTCCACACCCCGTCTTCGCCCTTGGTCATGGGATAGCGGACGCCGCCGATATCGAGCAGCACGCTCTGGGCGTTGGGTGCCTTTAGTGTGGTGCGCACGCGGCGTTGAGAATTGACCTCTGGATACTGTTTGCCCGGCTGGTTCAGCTCCGAGGGCTTGAAATCTTCGAGCGGAGGAGTTTTGTCGATCTCCACCGGGGCGGGAGTACCTCGGCCCGCCTGGACCCCTTGGGCAGGCTGCGCGATTGCCGGAAGACCCGATAGCACGGGCAAAAGGGCGAGAGTCAAAATCGTGTTCTTCATGATAAGCTCCTGCATTGCGATTACTTGAAAATGCGCTGGCTAAACAGATAGAGATTGTTGTCCCACTCGGTGGTGTCGTGGGCGTTCCCATCCACATGCCAGACGTGCGGCACGCCGTTCTCCTTGAGGTATCGATGAACGGTCTGGCTGATGCGAATGAGGCCGTCTTTGTTACCGCACCCGAGCCAGAGCAGTTTCAGTTGCCGGGCGCTTGCCGGGTCGGGCAGAAGTGCGGAGGGAGGCTGCTTCGTGTTCGGCGCCGAGGAGAACCCTCCGACCCAGGCAAATGTTTCTATGTGAGACAGGCCGATATTCAAGGTCTGGCCTCCGCCCATCGAGAGACCGGCCAGGGCGCGATGTTCGCGGTCGGTGTAGACGGAATAATGGGATTCGACGTAAGGAATGATGTCCTGCAGCAAATCGTTCTCGAACGGCGTTCCCCAGCTCTCGAAGCCACCCCGCCCAGCACCGCGGCCCGGAGTTGCGCCGGCTCCAGGGCCGCGCGAACCGATGCCTTCTCCGGGGAATGCACCCGCGGCGTCCGCCGTTACGCTGGAGTTGCCGTTGGGGAAGATTACCACCATCGGCTGAATCTTACCGTCGGCGAGAAGGTTATCCAGGATGTTGTCCGCGTGGCAGGCTTGCGTCCATTCCCGGTCGTTGCCGCCGATACCGTGCAGCAGAATGAGCACCGGGTATTTACGGCTGGCGGAGTAGCCGGGCGGCGTGTAGACCCGCATCTGGCGGCGCGTTCCGAGTGACTTGGAGTCGTATGGAACGGCCGTCAACTCCCCGTGTGGAATATTGTCGCGTCTGACATTGAACCCGGCGGGCGGATCGGGGAAAGCGGTCTTGTCGTCCGGGCCCAACTCGATCGGTCCGCCGAATCCACCCCGGCCGGCTCCTCTGCCGGCGGCTTGTGGGACGGCGGCACCGGGCGCTTGCTGAGGCGCCGCAGTCGGGGCCTGTTGACTCGCCGGCTCCGTGATGCCGGGCCAATGGTCCGTTCGGAAAGGCGCGGCGGGAAGACCCACGCCGCTAAAGAGCGTGGCCGATGGATTGTCCTGCCACGCGTAGCGGACCTCCTTCGGGTCGGGAACGGACGCCGACGAGACGATCACGGCATCGCCGTCGATCCGCGCGTCCGCCCAGTACCACTTCCGGTCGTCGCCGGCGACCGAGAACTCGCCCGGTTTGTCGCCCTTGACCACCAGCCCGCCGTCCGTATGATCGAAGTGCAGTTTCAATGCCCCGGGCAAGTGTTCCACCGAGGAGAGGGTCGGCCCCACATGGGGGACCTTGCGGCCATAATACTCGCCCAGTGCGCAAAGGGCCAGGCGCTCGCCGACCTCCTTCTTGTCCGCCGGGTGGATATTGTTGGGATCGCCGGTATCGATCGTGATGGCGACGCAGGAATTGGACACGCTTTTGGCGGCGAGCGCCATGGCTTCCCGGATCTCGGCCCAGGAACTGTCGACTGGAACATCGCTGCGATGATGGTAAGCCGGCAGGCTGACGATGTAGAACGGAATATCGCCCTGGCCGAAGAGCTTCCGCCAGTCCACGATCATGGCCGGAAGCAGGCGGCGGTATTGGTGCGCGCGTTCCGAGTTGGACTCGCCCTGATACCAGATCGCGCCGGTGACGGCCATCGGAGCGATGGGGGCCAGCATGCCCTGATAAAGGACGCCCGGCATGGTCGGCAAGTTTTCGAATCCGATGGGCAACGGATGCGGCGGGCGAGCATCCACACTGACTTTGCCCTTCCACTCACCGCTCAGCGGAATCACCGTGCCGTCGCCTAAGTTGAGATGCAGCTCGCCGGGTTTGCCGAGAAATCCGCCGTCTGGTTTCAGCTTGAAGACGCGGAGGGTGACGACATTGCGACCGGGTTTGAGAACGGCGCCCTGCGCGAAGTAGACGCGAGGATTCTCAACCCACGAACTGGCCCCGATCTGGTGCCCGTTGATGTAGGCGGTATCCATTTTCTCGATGGAACCCAGATACATCCGGGCCATGCCCTGCGGCAGTGGATCGGGGAGCGTGATTTCCTTCCGGAACCAGCAAACGCTGGGAGTCTCGCCGACACCCAGTTCCTGGAAGCCGCCGGGAATCCGCACCGTTTTCCACGAAGAATCGTCGAGCGCCGGATCCGCCCATGTGTTGCCGCGCGCGCCGATGTCGTATTCGTCGTACCAATGCATGATGTAGTTGCCGTACTCCGGGCCTCCCATCCGCCGGCGGCGCTCGACTTCCGCGATGCCATCGTCGAAGTCCTTCAAGGGGCGCAAGGCCTCGGCGCTGACAAACGTCTCCGCCGGCACGCCACCGACGGCAACCTGTACGAGGCCGATCGGCACGTGAATGTCTTCCTGCACTCTACGGGCGAAGAAATAGGCCGCCGCGGAAATGCCACCCCCGCGTCCCCCGACCGTACTCGGCGAAACGACTCTCCAGGTGCCGCGCGGAACGTCGACCTTCGAGTAGGACGATCGCTGGCCGACAACAAAGTAGCGCATCTGCGGATGGTCGGCGTTCTTCACCTCCTCGGCGCCGTTCCGGGCTTGCGCCAGGCCGAATTGCATGTTGGACTGGCCCGCGCAGATCCAGACATCTCCCACAAGCACATCGTGCAACTCGACGGCCTGCTTTCCCGTGATCTTGACCGTGTAAGGTCCGCCGGCTGCGGGGGGCTGAATCTGCACCTGCCACCTGGCATCGGCGCCGGCAGTTCCCGTGGCGGAATTCTCTCCGATCTCCACGCGCACGACATCTCCCGGCTGTGACCATCCCCAGATGGGATTCGGCTTGCCGCGCTGGAGCACCATGTTGTCGCTGAAAATCGGGCTGACGAATGGAAGCGGGACGGCGTCCTGAGGAGGAGCGCCGAATGCGCCTCCACGCATCAGTGCGAGGGCGGCAAATACGGAAGCGGAAATTCTCATTCGTAGGTCTCCTTTGGGCTAGGGTTTCGCTTTCTCCACGGCTCTTCCAAAGACCGTGAACTCCGTTACCCCCAGCGGCGAGGTGCTGATGTGCGGCCAATCGGTGATGGTGAAGCGCACATAACGGCACTGAGTGGGAGGGAGTTCGTCGAACTCCGTGTACCGGGTGACGTTGTTGCCGGCCTTGTCCAAAATGGTGGTGTACTCCTGGCCGTTGCGTGATGCCTCGATCTTATACCGGAAGGCCGGGCTTCCCGTGGGTGGAGCGGCAGCGGTCTGCTGAGCGCCGGGTTGGCCGCCGCGGGTGCCAAAGCCGCCGCGTCCGGCAGTGAATTCGATGCGGCTGGAATCGATCGTAAAAAGCTGCTCGTTCGCGAACTGCGTAGTGGAGCCGAGGTCGATGGTGAGCGATGGCTGCGTGTCGTCTTCCGCCGGCTCCCACCAGGTGCCGTTCGAGTTGTCGAGCGCGTACGCGGCGTCGTGGCCGGGCCGCTGGCTGGAATATCGGCCGCGCTGATTCAGGTTCCGGAGCTTGTTAATGGTGAGCGGCACGGAGCCTGAATCCCCGTGGCGCGCCGGGTCACTCACCACGCCGGGAGCCCACTGCGGCGTTTCGGTGGCATGTACGAACATGTTGCCGTTCGCGTCGAAGCCGATGGGGTCCATGCCGAGCCTCCGCCCGCCTGGAGGATTGGCGAGAACGATGGTATAGAACTGCCACCAGTTGCCGTCCGGGCCCTTCACGGCGCAGCCATGCCCCGGTCCCGTGACGATGCCCGTCGTCTTCCGGAGCAGGGGATTGCCCGGCGCGTACGCGAACGGCCCCAGCGGACTCCGGGCGGTGTAGACACCGGTCGCATACGACAGCCACTGCGTGCCGGACCCGCTGTACTCGAGGTAATAGATGCCGTTCCGCTTGAACATCCATGGGCCTTCGATCCAGGCCTCTGTGAGGTATTCGTTCGACTCGCCCCAGCGCTCCCACTGGTGCGCGGGCTGGAATCCGAACAGGTGTTTCGGCGCCGCATCGAAACGGGTCAGGTCCTTCGGGTCGAGCGGCACAACGTAGATCCCGTCCGTAGACCTTCCTGGAGAGTAGAGGTACGGCTTGTTGTCGTCATCGACGAAGATATCCACGTCGAAGGCGCCAGTCCACTGCACGCCATTCGATACGCCGGTCCAAGGTTCGCCCTTTTCGTTTTTCCACGGGCCGAGGACCTCGTAAGGTCCCAGGATATTCGGCGCGCGATAGAGCGGCGCGCTGTTGCCGGACATATAGAATGCGCCGTTGTACGGAACTACGTGCGGCGCCACAGGGAGGCGGCCGCCGCGGACGTCGACCGCCTGGTACTTCCAATTGACCAGGTCGGGCGACAGCCAGGCTCCGCCGCCCGATCCGAACAGGTAGTAGAGATTGCCTTCCCGCACGACCGTGACATCTCCGAGGCTCACGCCCTGCGGCGAAACGTCGGCCGTCGTGGTCTGGAGCGGGAGGGGATTGCAGTAGCGGGTGGACTTGCCGATGACTGGCGCCGGCCTGCGCGCGGCGGGCTGGGACCAGAGGGTCAATGCTGTGCCAAGAACAACGAGAGCACTCTCGGAAATTACCGAAGAGCGTCGAGATGACGTAGACATAGCGATCCTTCGTTCGTACTCTTCAGCGGGCAGCGGGCTTCCATGTAAAACAAGAACCGTCTCTGCGGCTCGGCTCCGGTCCGGCATGGTCGGCCGACACCGCGCCGCCGGCCGATGGAGCGGCGAGGTAACGATGCGTCGCCAGAGACAGGAGCAGAGTCTCGCCCCGCTGCAGGTCCACCCACTGGAACGTTTCGGCGTCGCCGGGCTTGCCCGATCGCAACGCCACTTCGCCGGCCTTCCCAGTCCCATCGACCGAAACGTATTGGCCAGCTTTTGTCTCGAGTGCGATGCGGCCTCGCCCGCGATCCACCACCCGCAATGCGGCGGCTTCTTTCCAGTGCGCCACCGATTGCAGCTTTCCATCTGCAATCGCGAGCACGTTCCCGTTCGCCAGGTCGGTCAGGGTAATGAAACTAGAAAGTGGAATCGGCCTGGTCAGCCCCCGTGGCCGCGGCTCGGACACAATGAAGTCGTTGAAGTCCGCCTGTCCTCCGGGACTGCCTCCGGTGTTGTAATGAAACAACGCGAAGCGGACTCCCTGGAAAGTCTTCAGCTGAAAGACGGTGTGGAATTCGTTTCCAAGGGGCTTGAAGTCCTTCCCATTCGCACTGTAGCTGAACGCAGCAACCTCGGTATCGAAGTCGCAATGGACGCGAAGCCAGAGGTGCGATTGGTTCAGAGGGGCGCGAGCGGACCTTCCGGTTGTCTGGTCGTAACTCTCGGCCGTGTACCCGTTGGCGTCTCGTGCGACGCCGATCCAGGCATACGGCAGGTCGAGCAGCGCCAGTCCGGCCAGATCGCCGGGTTGGAGACCACCGGCATCCAACTCCGCGGTCGCGATTGACTCGGGGCCGATGGCGCGCTGTGTCAGCGAGTTTCGCGCCCACCAGAAATCACTCGCCGGAAGGGAGTGCAAACGGAGGTAGCCGGGCCGTTCGCTCAGCGACCACTTGGAATCATCGGGCAGATGATTCCACTGCCAGACCGGGTGCAGCTTGGGCCCCGAGAAGTCGTCGCTACGATCGTATGGAGAAGAGATCGCTTCGGCTTTCCCGGTGTTCGGCTTAACCCAGGTCGATGGGGTCCGCTTGAGATTGCCTGGCAGGCCGAAATAGGGCCAGCCATCCTGCCATGTGACGGGCGAGAGAGAGGTCAACCGGCCGACCGAGTTGTGGTCCTGCATGGAGAAGCCCCACCATTCGCCGCCGGGCGTATCGACGATGCCTCCCTGATGCAAGGTCAGGCTGTGACGCGGATCCGGATCGGGAGGGCTCAGTTCGAACGGCGGCGTAAGTTGACGGTTATTCTTCAGCCGGCATCCCTGGCCGACTCCGAGGCTCTCGTCTTCGCTGATGGTGGTCACTTCCCATGGACCGGAGAGGGAATCGGACCGGGCGCACTTCATCGGCACGTGCGCGCCCGGTATGGCGCTCACGATGTAGTACTTGCCGTGGATCTTGTAGAAGTGCGATCCCTCTCCCATGCCGAGGTTCGGCTCGATCAGGACCCGATCCGTGCCGGGCAAGAGAGCGCTGAGGTCCCGGTTGAGCTCGGTGATGCGAATGGTCCGGGCTCCGTAGACCGCGTAGATCTTTCCATCGTCGTCGAACAGCACCGAGAGGTCGTGCAGTCCCTTCTCGATGCGGTTGTGGCTCCATGGGCCACGCGGATTCGTCGCGCGGAACACCTGGAGTCCGAACCGGTTCACGTTGGCGAAAATGTAGTAAGTTCCGTTGTGATACCGGAAACTCGGGGCCCAGATTCCCTGACCGTAGATCTCCTTGCCATCCTCGAGGCGAAAGTCCGGGCCGAGATCGAGTCGATCGAAGACATAAGCGACGATCCGCCAGTTCACCAGGTCCCGCGAATGAAGAATCGGCAGCCCTGGCATGGTGTGCATAGTTGTACCCGTCAGGTAATAGTCGGCGCCCACGCGGATCATGTCGGGATCCGAGAACTCGTCATAGAACAGCGGGTTCGAATAGGTTCCGTTGCCGTTGTCCGCGGCCCAGGAACGGTCAATGCGTTGCGCGGTGGCCGGAAAGGCAATCAGACACGCCAACACGATTTGTCGGACCAGCAGCAGACCGTGGTTCACCAGATCGGTTGTCATGATGCTCCGTACCGCGTCAGCATTGTAATCGCTTGCCCGCGATCCCGCAAGCGTTCTGTTTGAATTCGGACGCGGTCCGGGTTATAGTCGTTTGCAATGACCCTGCAAGGGCTTACAGCTTGGCGGCGTCATCCGCAATGGCGCTCGACTGTACTGGTAGCTCTCACGCTGGCGGCATCGGCGTTATTCGCACAACCTGCCGACCGCCTGGAACTCGGGCGATTGCCGACAGGCGCAACCGTGTACTTCACCCGCACTTCCGTCTCGGCGTGGGGCATCGAAATCGCCGGCGGAGCGGCGCCGCGCATTCTCCAACTCCAGCCAGCCAGGCTCGAAATCTTTCGCTCGGAAGAAGACATCCGCCAGCTTGCAGCCGGATACAAGACAGTCCAGAAATCGCAGGCCGGAATCGATGCCCGCGCCGAGATTGGGTACGCCGCAGGTCTAGTCTTTCACGTGAACGACCGGTGGAGTCTGGCCGGAGCGGTTCTTTCGGTGAGCCGAAGACTGGACGTTACGGGCGCCGCGCCGGGCGGCTTCAACTCGTCGGTCACGTTCACGGTCGATCCTTCCGTAGGGTGGTCCGACGTGAATTATCTCGCACCAGGCGCGCTTTACGGAGACCCGACGTACGACGGCGACCGCTCGCCCGGCGGCACGCTGAACTACGCTGCCCGCCGGTTCGTCTTGCGCGAGGACATCCTTCCGGCGCCTTTGTTCGCTCTCTCCTTCAACAACGGCGCTTCGGCAGCCGTGTTGGATCCTGTGCCGCGCGGGGACACGACACTAGAGGAGACCAGGCTTTCCAAATTGGCGATGACCGATTCGCGCTTTCAGTTCGGCGTACTCGGCGCGCGGGAACAGGACGGCGGTCCCATCGAGTTCGGCTTCTGGTTTCCCGGCACCACGAGCAGTTACACCGGCGGGCGGGGTGCGCCGGCGGCTGAGCGGTGGGTCAGGCGCTATCATCCGATCGCCGCGGACACAGTCCACAGCTATCGGGTGAGCTTTCGCTTCGCCCAGAACGAATCCTTCCGGGACGTGACGCGCAACGCCTGGCGATGGGCCTGGAGAACGCTGAATCCCGCCGTCACCTACATCGATGTCGAACAGATGCGCCGGGTTCTTACGGACCATCTTGCCGCGCAGGCGGCCACGATCGACGGGCGGACAGCCATTCCCTTCGTCCTCAATACCGTATCGGATCAGCTTCAGTGGAACTGGACGATGGCGGCGATGGGCTTTGTCGGCAAGAATATCGAGTGCGCGGACCAGTTGCTGCGCGAAGGCGATCGCGATAAGACCGAGCGCGGACAGAAGATGCGCCAGACTGGGCTGGCCGTCATTTCGTCCATGATCCGCGCCTTGCCCATGGTGCCGCTCCAGGCGACTGGATACGACCTGGCAACCGGCAAGCCGCACGATCACGTCTGGCTCGCCCCCTGGCTCAGAAATGCCACCGAAGATATGCGCGTGCTGATGCGGGCGTACCGGCGCGAGTGCGCCCTCGGACGCCCGCATCCGGAATGGTTCACCTGGGTGAAGTCCTATACAGACTGGCTCATCGAGCAGCAAAGAGCGGACGGATCGTTCCCGCGGCGGTGGAAGGCCGGCAGCAACGAGGTTGAGGAGCCATCGGGGACGACCAGCTACAATCCCGTGCCCCTGCTCATCCTGATGACCGAAGAGACGGGAGACCCGAAATATAAGCAGGCGGCCACGCGCGCGGCGGAGTACGTGTGGGCCAACTGGGGCACGCGCGGCGTGTTCATCGGAGGCGCGAGCGACAATCCGAATATCACGGACAAAGAGGCAGGCATGCTGAGCGTGGAGGCTTATCTGAGTCTCTACGACTCGACCAGGGAGTCCAAGTGGCTGGAGCGCGCCAAAGCCGCGGCGAACTTCGCCGAAAGCTGGATCTGGATCTGGAATCTGCCGATGCCCATCGACGCGGACGACAGCCAACTCCACTGGAAAAAAGGGGTGCCGACCGTCGGCATTCAGGGCATAACGGCCCTCGTGGCCGGCAGCGCGGATGAGTACCTGGATTGGGCCGTGCCCTCGTACGCGAAACTCTATAACTACACCAAGGACGAGCATTACCTCGACGTGGCGCGCGTTCTCCTGCACGACACGAAATCCATGGTTGCTCTTCCGGGACGACAGTACGACATGAAGGGCATTGGGTGGCAGCAGGAGGGCTGGCGCATGGGTCCGGGGGGCTCGGGGCGCGGCGTCGGCGGACACCGGCTCTGGCTGCCCTGGATCTCCGCGAATCACTTGTACGGAATTACGGGCCTGGAGGAGTATGACCCCGATCTGTTCAAACGACTTTGCACGAAATAACGCAGCGAGAGTAGCCTCTGGAGTCTCGTTGTTCAGATGGCGGAGGTGTGCACAAATGTGCAAGCTCTTGGGAGCACTCCTGCTGGCGGGAGCGTCGACCGCCGCGCCGGTGAAAGTCGAAGGCGGCCTGTTGGAAGGCATGTCCGAGGGCGGGCTGACCGTATACCGCGGCATTCCCTTCGCTGCGCCGCCGGTGGGAGATTTGCGCTGGCGGCCGCCTCGACCTGCCATCAAGTGGGATGGATTGAAGCGGGCGGATCAGTTCGCACCGGCCTGCATGCAGGGAGGGCCTCCCTCTCCGGCCGCGAATCAGGGACCCGGCCACAGCGAGGACTGTCTGTACCTGAACGTGTGGACGCCGGCCACGTCGCCGAATCAACGCATACCCGTCCTGGTGTGGATCTACGGTGGTGGCTTCGCCGGCGGCTCGACATCTATTCCCACCTACAGTGGAGAGAAGCTGGTTTCGCGGGGCGTCGTC
Organism: Verrucomicrobiia bacterium; assembly: GCA_035578025.1. Lineage (GTDB taxonomy): Bacteria > Acidobacteriota > Terriglobia > Bryobacterales > Bryobacteraceae > Solibacter. Next base: position 17,797 of record DATJYJ010000381.1, on the reverse strand, counting down.
TTCGTGAGCATCGCCTACCGCGTCGGTGCGCTCGGCTTCCTCGCTCATCCGGGCCTGAGCGCCGAATCCGACTACCGGGCTTCCGGTAATTACGGCCTGCTGGACATGATTGCAGGACTGCAGTGGATCCGGAAGAACATCGCCGCATTCGGCGGCGATCCCCGCCGGGTAACCATCTTTGGAGAATCCGCGGGCGGTATTGCGGTCAGCATGTTGTGCGCCTCGCCGCTTGCCCAAGGGCTCTTTCAGGGTGCTATTTCCGAGAGCGGAGGCTCGTTTGGACCGCCACGCCCCGCCACGTTGCCCGGTGAAAATCTGCAGCGCCTCGCCGATGCGGAGCGCGCCGGCGAGACTTACGCGAAGGCCGCCGGCGCCTCCTCCGTGGCGGACCTGCGGAAAATGGCCGCGGAGCAGGTGTTGGCATCCAGCCGAGGCCAGCGAGGCCTGGGCTGGCCGATCATCGATGGCCATGTGATTCCGGACGATCAGTACAAGCTCTATGAATCCGGCCGTTACAACGACACTCCGATCCTGATCGGGTACAACTCCGACGAGGGCGCCAGCTTCTCGCCTCCGAAGACACCCCAAGCCTACCAGGAGAGCGTTCGCCAACGGTATGGACCTTTCGCCGATCGGCTCTTGAGCCTGTACCCCGCTGGCGAAACGAGCGTCGCCAAGACCGCCCGCGACCTCGCCAGGGACGTCATGTTCGGCTGGCATACCTGGGCCTGGGCGCGCCTGCAATCCAGCAAGGGCAAGTCAAAAGTGTTCTACTACTACTTCGACCAGCATCCCGATTATCCGCCCGGATCTCCACGCGAGGGCCAAGGCGCGGGCCATGGAGCAGATGTTGCGTATGTGTTCGGCCACCTCGGTGGACCCAACCGCCAGACAGCCACCGGGGACCAGGAACTCTCGGACGCTATGGTTGCCTACTGGACGAACTTCGCCAAGCGTGGGGATCCCAATGGCGAGGGTGTCCCCCGGTGGCCCGCCTTCAACGATGCCAATCCCGTGGTCATGTATCTCAAGTGGCCGCTCCGCACAGGTCCGGTCCCGAGCGAGGAGGGATTGAAGGGACTCGAAGCCTATTTCGCCTGGCGCCGCACTCCGCAAGGGGAAGCGGCCGTTCGCGCGAACCCGTAGACAAATGGAGGCATGCTGCCCTGGATCGAGGAGCCGACTCAGTCAGGTGTACCAACGGCTCACAAACGGAAACTGGAATTATTTCTCCCGGAGAGAAGACAATGGCTAAATCGAATTTCGACAATTGCACGAAAATCAATCGACGCCGCGCGCTGCTTCTGCCGGCGGCGGGAATGGGCTCTCTGGCTCTCTCGGCCGAGGCCTCCGACAGCACCAAGACAGCGACCCACCAGGCGCCGGGCGGCTGCTCGACACCTCGTTCGGCGATCGCCAAGACACAATACGGAAAAGTGCGCGGGTATGTCGATGCCGGCGTTATTACCTTTAAGGGAATCCCTTACGGTCAGGACACCAGCGGCGAGAACCGCTGGCTTCCGGCCAAACCGCCCAAGGCTTGGGACGACGAGTACCCGGCCCTGATCTATGGCGCCAATTGTCCGCAGCGCCTCCACGACTACACCGCTATCGAACAATCGTTCCTCTACGATTGGGACGACGGCTACATGAGCGAAGACATGCTCAAGCTGAACGTATGGACGCCCTCCCTCACCGGCAAGCGTCCGGTGCTGGTTTATTTTCATGGCGGCGGGTTTACGTTCGGCTCCTCTTATGAACTGCCCTCGCAGGAGGGCGCGCAGTTGGCGCGCCACCACGATGCCGTTTCCGTTACCGTCAATCACCGCCTCAACCTGCTGGGATTCCTAGATGTGTCCGAAATCGGCGGAACTGCGTATGCCGATTCGGCAAACGTCGGCATGACGGACCTGGTGGCCTCGCTTCGCTGGATCCGCGAGAACATCGCCAATTTCGGCGGCGATCCCAACGCCGTGATGATTTATGGGCAGTCGGGCGGGGGCTCGAAGGTCACTTGTCTGATGGGCATGCCCTTGGCGGCGGGACTGTTCCATCGCGCCTCGGTGCAATCCGGCGGAGGCAGCAATCTACCGGATTTGGAGCAGTCCAGAGAATTATCCAGGCTGTTGATGAAAGAGCTCGGACTGGCGCCCAATGACCTCGCCTCGCTGCAGAAAATGGAATGGGCCAAATTGAACGCGGCCGGCAATGCGGTTATCGCGAGACTGAGTCCTCCGGCGCCGGGAACGGCTGGACCGGGCGGCCCGCCCACGGCCAGGCCGCGCGTCGGATGGTCGCCCACCGTCGATGGCCGCATTGTGACGCTGCGTTCCTTCTACGATGTCGCCCCGGACGTCTCGAAAGACGTGCCGATGCTGATTGGCAACGTCAGCGAAGAGGGCAATTCAATGAGATCCCGCCCGACTGAAGCGCAATGGCATGCAACCCTGGCACGGACTTGGGGAGAAGCCAAGACGACAGCCCTGATAGCGGCAATGAAGAAGGCGCGCCCGGAAAAGAGCATTCGCACGCTGTCGTACAGTGTGAACGGCCTCACCGCGCGGAACAACGTCCAGCGTATGGTCAAGCTGAAGTATGACCAAAAGGCAGCGCCCGTATATCAGTATTACTTCACCTGGCAATCGCCGATGCTGGAGGACGCGGGCGCGTGGCACACCGCCGAGCTCCAGTTCTGCTTCGACAATACGAAGCGCTGCGAGCAGGGCACCGGGAATACGCCGGAAGCCCAGATCCTCGCCAAGAAGATGGCCACCGCCTGGGTAAATTTCGCCCGTACCGGCAATCCGAGCCAGCCGGGACTGACTTGGACGCCAAGCGATGCGACTCGCTGCCAGACGATGGTCTTCGACAACCACTGCCGCATGGTAGACGATCCGGACGGCGAAGTGCGCAGGATCCTGCTGAGCTGATTTTCGAAATATGATGAGACTCTTCCTAAAACCTGCGAGGTTGGACGGAGTTCGACACGGTATGAAATCTCGATTCGCCACCATTCTCTTCTGCATCGGCGCCGGAACAGGCTTCGGCCAGCGCGGTCCGGCGCCATATTACGAGGACACCAACAACATCCCTGTCTCGCCCGAGATCCATGCGGACCGGACCGTCACTTTCCGCCTCTTCGCTCCGAAGGCCAGCGAAGTTGTTTTGATGGGATCTCCGGGAATCCTGGAGGTGATCAAGAAACCGATGCCGCTCCAGCGGGACGACAGGGGAGTCTGGAGCCTGACCGTGGGCCCGCTTCCCGCGGGATTCTATACATACGGGTACGCGATCGATGGCGGGCTTCGCATGCCCGACCCTTCGAACCCGAATCTGGAACTACGCCGATGGGGACCGACCAGCCTCTTCATCGTGCCGGGAGCTGCGGAAAAGGGGATCTTTGAAGAACGCCGCGTGCCGCACGGGGCGGTTGAGGTGAACTTCTACGATTCCACCAATCTGGACACCGAGCGCATGGTTTACGTCTACACTCCTCCCCGGTATGAGACCGGCAAGCAGAAGTATCCTGTCCTCTACCTGCTGCACGGCAACGGGCAGATCGAGGCATCCTGGACCTGGACGGGACGCGCCAACGTGATCATGGATAATCTGCTGGCGGACGGCAAAATCAAACCGATGATTGTGGTGATGCCCTATGGCCACGTGCCGCGGGAGATTAAGGCTGCGCCGAATGGGCCGGCTCCCGCCAATGACCCGGCGGCGATCGAGAAGGAACTGCTCACCGGCGTGAAGCCGCTGGTGGAAGGCAAATACCGCGTGATGGCCGATCGCAATCACCGGGCGATCGGCGGGTTATCCATGGGCGCCGCCCAGTCCCTGGCCATCGGGCTCCACAATCTGGATCAGTTTGCGTACGTCGCCGCGTTCAGCGGCGGCGGCAATCGTGCGGAATGGGAGAAGGCGGATCCGGCCTTGCTGAACCAGAAGCTCAAAGTGCTGTGGATCGGTTGCGGCACGGAGGACCCCGGCTACAACGGAGTTAAGGGAATGCACGACCTGCTCACGCAGAAGAACGTGAAGCACGTTTGGAACGAGTCCGGCGGAGGACATAGCTGGCCGAACTGGCAAGTCTATCTTTCAAAGTACGCGCCGTTGCTGTTCAAGGACTAACACTTAACGTTGCCCGCCGAAAATCTCATTTCGCCTCCACGCTCGCCGTGTACCCCTTCAGCGGCTTGTCATCCTCGTCGAGAAATCGGGCGCAGAAGTCCGTGGCTCCGCCGCCGTTGATGATCGCGCCGCGCACGATATTCGGCCCCTGTTTGAGTGTGAGGCGCTTGGAAACGCCGTCGTCGATTACGGTCTGGCGGTCGCCGTAGATGCCGATGACCTCGGTGCCGTTGAGCCACCAGACGGAGGCCGCATTGGAGCCTACAGCCAGGCGTACGCCGCGCATCTCGCGGGGACAATTGACGATGGTGACGGCCCAGAACAAAACGTCGGATGTCGGCTTGCCCAGCGCGTGGGCGAAGTGATAGAGGTTCACGTTGTAATTCCTGGTGTCCACGGCGTGCCACGTGAGATCAGCCTCTCCAACATGCACCTTCTCGCCATCATGCGGGATGACGGTGAATTGGTTCGGAAAGTACTCCTTCTTGACGGCCGCTTGCACAGCGCTGTCGGTCAGCCCGGTCGTACCGATCGGTTCCAGAAGGAGCCAGCGCTGGATGAACCCGTCAGCGTCGGGTGCTTTGGCAGGCGAGGCGGGCCTCGTCAGGGTGACCGGCGGAACCTGAGCCGCGGCGGCGATCGCCAGAAGCACCGCACCGCCCCAGACGGCAAATGCGCTTCGATTCGTCTTCATGGTTTCTTCACCAGCCAGCGCTGCTTCTCGCTTGCCGGATCGAACCTGGCCAGTGTGGCGAAGCTACTGCCGACAGCCGAAAGAACCAGCGCGTCCTTAAGATTGGGCACCGATTTCGGCATGATGCGCCAACTGCCGTCGGCAAGCTGGTCGAAGCGCCACAGTTGCTCTGGACCGCCAGTGAACGTTGGCAGAACCACCAGTTCCGCATCCGCTGATGCGGCCAGCGCACGGTCCGTGCCCGCGATCGTGATCTTGAAATACGGCGAGCCGGGGTAGCCGCCGGCGTTCGGCACGGCCGTGACCGCCCACTTCTGCTGAGCCTGACACAGGTAATTGGCCATGCGTAGGTCGATATTGCCGGCCGGCCAATTCAGCGAGACTTGCGCGACCTCCTGCGCTGGAATCGGTTCACCTGTGCCGGCGAACATTCCTCGTCCGCCACCCGGCGCTGCCGGGGCGCCCGGCGCAGTTGCGCCGCCTCCCCTGCCTCCCCTGGCCCGCCTGCCGCCGACCGGCACTCCCTCGACGGCGAGTTCGAGCGCCGTTCCGGTGCGCACGGATTCAATCTCGTACGTGCCCTCTTTCAAATTCTCGCCGGCCACCGGCCAGCCGTCTTTCCACAGCAGGGGGCGGATATCGAGCACGCTGGCGCCGCCTTTGTCCAAATCGGCCTCCCAGTGCATAGAGAACTTCTGCACGCCTTCCCCGAGATCGAGAAGGCCGAAGTGCCCGGCACCAATCACACGCCCGCCCGAACCGATGAGAAGCTTGCCCCCGCCTTGGATCATGTCGCTGCCCTCGGCGTCCATATAGGGACCGGTGACCTTCCTCGCCCGACCCATACGGATGTTGTAGCCCGAATCGGCCCCGCGGCAGCAACTACCGTGGGTAGCAAGCAGGTAATACCAGCCATCGTGATACATCATGTCGGACGCTTCGCAGTTGATCGCGAGATTGCGCGGCTGATCGTTGGGATTGACGCGCTTGCCGGTCTTCGGGTCCAGCTCAACCAGCCGGATGTAGCCGAAATACGAGCCGTAGGTGAGCCAAAGCCGGCCATCGGTCGGATCCAGAAACACTCCCGGGTCAATGGCATTGGAGTCTTCCACGCCGTCCGAGGACGCGACCACGCCACCTTCTTCCCATTTGTAGTCGGGCGAGTCGGGGTCGAGGGTCTTGTTCCAGATCAGGTTGATCGCGGCTCTCGGCTGCGCACCGATATTAGCGGCCACATACACGTAGTAGCGGTCGCCGAGGTGGATGACGTCGGGCGCCAATCCGCGTCGAGGAAGTGCAGGGCCGCGCCGCCAGGTCCAGCCGTCGTCGGAGACCAGGGACGAACCGCCGGTGCCGTACGTGTAAAATTTGCCGTTGCAGAGCACGACCGTGGAAGGGTCGTGGATCCCGATTGTACCCTCGAGGGCCAGGGCGATCGAAGCCAAGCAAAGAATTGCTGCGAGCAGAGCGTATTTCATAGGATCATCCGGGGGTGTGAGTCCGACTTTCAGCTGCATTCAGAACATGAATCGAATTCACGCGGATGCGGCTGCGCTGACTTGTCATCCAGCCTTGGCGTATGTCGCGCCGCTGGTACTTGTTCGGTTCCGCATTGTCGAAACATGCTCTTAGCGTGCCACATCAGATTCGTCTTTTGGAACGTATAACGCAGCGGCCGCTGAAATATCTACTGATGAATGGACGGGACGGTGATCTCGAAATTGGGCCAGACCGAATGACCGCCCCTGCAAGCGCATACCCAGTGCCCGCGGTGGACGACTGAGGGAACCGGGCATGGAGAGAGTCGCCTCAGACACTTGTCCACCCAAAGCCGGGCATCGTCACCAGACGTGGGTTGCCAGGACCCGCGGGCGACCGGATATCCGGTTGACGACCGGAACGCGTAGGACGATCTGCAGATTCCTCTTCTGCCAATCCCTGGGCAGCTGCCGGGCCGCTTCGGAAAAATAACTCTGATTGCTGAGGAATTCGCCAGCGCCAATCGTGCCATATTGCGTTAAACCCGCCGCGATGATCACAGGGCGGTCGGATGTGGTATCCACCATACGCGTCACGATCGCGTAATCGGCGGGGATGTCCCAGCTCGGCCAGTATTGGGAGAGCTTCCATTCGGAGTTCTCGGGATGTTGGCTGTCCCGCACCATTCCGGTGTCCTGCTCGCTGTTTTTGTGGAACGTGAAGCGCAACTGGCCGCCGGTGCGGAGCGTCCACGGATTGTCAAACGCCCCGATCAGCACGACCGGAGTATCGCGCAAATCTGCAAAAGAAGTGGACCGTTCCGCGCGGATGCGATATGGTTTCTGGTGCCGCTCGAGCAGCGCCGTGAGGCGGACCATGCAGAGCGCGTCGTCCAGCGCCACATACCGGTCGCGCAGCAGAACCAGATCCTCCTCGCGGATCGGCTGGCGAGCCGCTCCGCCAGCGGACGTCGGCTGGATGATCCCCTGAATCTCGTCCTGGGCTTTGGCTGATCGCAGATTGTAGGCCGCCTGGAGGCCCACACACACCAGCACAGTACCCGGCGTCTTCAGCACGGGACCCCATAAATCGTCGAGTTCGGAGCGGCGCCAGTTCGGCGCAACCAGGCTGCTTATCAGGATCAGCGCGCCGGCGGACGCGACGATTGCGCTCGCAGTCACGGGCCAGTTGCGGCGCTTCGAGGGCGCGGCCGGGATCCCGGATGCCGGCTTGTCCGTGCGGAAGTGGAACTCCGCGAGATAGGACCCCGAGTGCAACTCGATGCGGGTTTCAGATTTATGCCCGTCTTCCTGGTAGTATTGCGCCAGTTTCTTGCGGATCTCCGCCGCGCTGGCGCGAACCACCGGATCCTGGCTGGTATCGTAATCCGCTTCACGGCCAAAGACTTCCATGCCCAGCGATCTTTCTTTTAGGGAATCCACCTCGCCTGCAACAGTACGCTCCGTGATACGCCGTAACAGACCTTGACAGCGGCGGCTGGCGCGAAACAGCGGACTGCTGAGAACGCGCTCTAGTTCCGCCAGGACCTCTTCCGCCTTCCCCGCCGACAGACGTGGCACTGGAAGTATTGGGTCAGGCTTGCGAGACATCACCCGTACCGTTCCGTGGCAATGCTAACACGGAAAAGTACGTACGGTACATATTTTTGTAATCGCTTTCAAACGATTGATTTGACGATGCAAATATTGTACGGTGCCGTAACAGCCTTCACACCCGCCCGAAACGAGCCTACCCTCCAGCGACGACCGGTCTCGGTCTGCCAAGTTGAAGACTACCCGTAGAGGTGGGTCAGGAGGTACAAGTGCTAAGGGGATTTCGAGAGCTGCTCGATGCCAGAAGAGTGCCCGGCAGCCTGCTGTTTCTGCTTGGCCTGATTCTTCTATGCACGGCAGCGTATAGCCAGGAAACCGCGAGCATCGTAGGAACCGTTACCGACCAAAGCGGCGCCGGCGTGCCCAATGCCAAGATCACCGTAACGAACACGGACAACGGATTCGTTCGTAACACGACTACCAACGCAACCGGGAACTATTCCGCCAACGCACTGGCATTCGGTCACTATTCTGTCCGGGTGGAGGCGGCGGGTTTCAAAGCGTATGAACGCACCGGCATCACATTAAACGTAAACGACACCGTCCGGGCCGACGCGCCGCTTCAGGTGGGTGAATCCAAAGAGAGCATCACTGTCGAAGCGAACGCCATTCAGGTTCAGGCGGACTCCAACGAAGTCAGCCAGACCATTACCGCTGCCCAAGTGTCGGATCTGGCAACCAACGGCCGCAATATCATCCAACTTGCGGCGTTGGTGCCTGGGGCCGCCAGCGTGATTCCGGATTTCGATTCGCCTATGGCTCAAAACCAGAATCGGAGCGTATACTTCAACGGCCAGCGGCAGGACCACAACAACTGGATGGTCAATGGCGGAGAAGCCTACGACCGGGGTGGCGGCGGCATTCTCATCGTTTCCCCGTCGCAGGATTCCCTCCAGGAGTTCAAGGTCATGACCAGCAATTATGGCGCCGACTTTGGGCAATCGTCAGGCGGCATGATCACCATGGCCACCAAGAGCGGAACCAAGCAATACCACGGCGGGGCTTGGGAGTACGTCCGCAACGACGCCTTCGACGCGAACACGTTTTTCGCGAATCTGAACGGCAGGAAAAAACCGGAACTGCGGTACAACACCTTCGGATTCAACTTCGGTGGACCCGTGCCGAAGATCGGCCACGAGCAGAAGACTTTCTTCTTCTACAACATGGAGTGGCGCAGGCTGGTCCAGGGGGGCGAAATCAACGCGGTCTCTATTCCCCGAGCCATGACCACCGGCGACTTCAGCTCGCTTTCTACGCCCATCCATGTGCCGGCGACCGCTGATCCGGCGGCCATCGCCAAGTTCGCTCAGTTCGGACTGACGCCGGGGCAGAACTTCCCCAATAACATCATCCCGGCCGGATTGCTCGATGCCAACGCCAAAGCACTCTTGAGTGCCGGCCTATTCCCGGGACCTAACGCTGCCGGCGGCCGCTACTACGCGTCAGTGCCGAACAGGACCAATTATCGCGAGGAGACCTTCCGCGTCGATCACCAGATTGGCAGCAAACTGGCTCTGATGGGCTCCCTGATCTACGACAACGGCGTTCAGTCGCAATCCCCTCCGCTGTGGGCGGGCGGGACGTATGACACTGCCGGTTCGGTGATGTCAGTTCCTTCGTGGGCGGGTGTTGTGCGCGCCACTTATACCATCAGCCCCACGCTGCTGAACGAGGCATCGTTCAACTTCAACGGCAATAATCTCGACATCAATGACGTCGGCCTGTATCAGAAACCGTCCGGATACACCGTGCCCAACTTCTTTCAGGCAAACAAGGACAACAAGCTGCCGGGGATCAGCATCGGATCTCCCTACAACGTCAGCTACACGCCGGGTTGGTGGCCTTGGATAAACACGTGGCGCAGCTGGCAGGGAAGGGACGACGTCTCCTGGAGCCATGGCAAGCACAACATGAAGTTCGGCGGGGCGTACATGTACACCCACAAGTGGCAGCAATTCCAGCTCAACGCCGGCGGCCAATTTGGCTTCAACAATTCGGCTACTGGCAACGGCTTTGCCGACTTCATGCTTGGTTTTGCGTCTTCGTACAGCGAACCGGCCAGCGTAGATTTCGTGCATATCTCCAACAACACCTTTAGCCTCTATGCCATGGACGATTGGCGGGTGAACAGCCGCCTGACGCTCAACCTGGGTCTCCGCTGGGAAGGCCTCCCCCACGCCTACGATTCCGAAAACACGGCGTCGAATTTCTATCCGAATCTGTACAGCTCGTCGCAAGCGGCAACCTTCCTGCCAAGCGGCGCTCTGGACACGAATGGCCCGGGATTTACGACCGTTTCCGGCATTCCTCTCTCAAACGTGAAGTTCTATATGAACGGCGTAGGCCTCGCCGGGCGGAACGGAATTCCGAGCGGGCTGGTGAATAACCACTGGGATACGTTCGCCCCGCGCGTCGGGTTTGCTTTTGATCTGACCGGACGCCAGAAGACCGTTCTGCGAGGCGGAGCCGGGATGTTCTTCGAACGCCTGGCGGGCAACGAGATGTACAACATCGGACAGAACAACGTTCCCTTCGCTTATCAATCCGCCCCGACCAACGTGTACTTCGATAATCCCGCCACGAGCTATACCAGCGGACAAACGGCGTCTGCGCCGTACTTCCCCGCCAGCATTACCACGGTAGACCAAACTTACAAGATACCCACCGCAGTACAGTGGAGCCTGGGAATCCAGCATCAATTGCGCGAGAACGCGGTGTTGACGGTAGCCTATGTGGGCAACTCGAATTACCACCAGTCGGAAGGGATCAACATCAACACCCTGCCGCAGAACGACCCGCACCGGCAGGGCGTTTGTGGCGCCAATTGCGGCTACGTGGGAGCTGCCTTGAATCCCAACCTCTACCGGCCGTATCAAGGATGGTCCAGCATTGCGCCGATGGTGATGGGCGCGAACTCCAACTACAATTCGCTGCAGATCAGTATGCGGGCCACGGCGTGGAAAAACCTGATGTTCAACACGTCGTACACCTGGTCGCACGCCTTCGACATTATCGACGGCGAGATCTTCTCCAACATCTCCAATCCTTTCAATGCCCGTTGGGACTATGGTCCGGCCGGTTTTGACAGGCGGCAGATCTGGATTACGAGCTTCATCTATCAGATCCCGTTCTTCCGGAACTCGCCCAATAAGGCACTGAAAATCGGATTGGGCGGATGGGAGTTCTCCGGCATCTACACTCTCGAGTCTGGAACGCCGTTTTCCATCGGTGGCGGGCCCGACAACCTGGGGTATGGAGGCGGCACCAGTAACCGGGCGGATATAGTCGCTCCAATCACGTATCCGAAGACGCGCTTCCAGTGGTTCAGCACCTCCTCGTTCAAGCAGCCGGCGCCGCTACTATGGGGCACTTCGGCGAGGAACGCGGTGGTCGGCCCGGGACGGAATAACTGGAATATGGCGCTTTTCAAGGCGTTCCAATTCCACGAAAGAGCCAAGTTCGAGTTTCGGGCGGAAACCTTCAACACCTTCAACCATACCCAGTTCACGAACCCGAGCTCGGGCGTGACCAACTCCGATTTCGGGCAGATCAGCGGCACCAACAATCCGCGCACCTTGCAGCTCGGCTTGAAATTCCTGTTCTAATTGCGTGGAACCCCCGCCCGCTCGCCAACCTTCACCGGTAGGCGAGCGGGCGTTTTTCCAGATGGCACTTCGCGCCGGCGACACTCTTAACATCTCGGATAACAGTTAGCCGCACCCAGCGCCGGGCCCTCTGTCTCAGGGGCAAGGGATACATTCCATTAATGTTGAGCCCCGGACACCGTACCAAACCTGGACAGTGGAGGATCTGCTTGTTAGCATCGGTGTCCGGCGAGCCGGCGCGCTCGTCCCGCAATCCCTCATATGTTCATCCAAACTCGAGCACTCCTGATCACGGCCCTACTCGGGGCCTACGCCCTCTCGGCCGCCGACTTCAACATGAAGGTGACCGACAGCGGTTACCTCGACACGCAAGGCTTCAGCGTTCTCCTGTACCACAGCACTTTTCACCCGATCTTTGTCGACCAGAAGAACACCGCCATGGAGATGATCCTCCACGGCCAGCGCATCGCTACCAATGGCGACGTGCGCCTGGTCCCCACGCCGGAGCAATGGGATCTGGTGGCGCAGCTCAAAAACCGTCACGCCGATAAGGAAGCCAATCGTCTCGACGCGCAGCTCTCCTTCCCCGACTACCAGATGGACTACCGCCTGGAAGTGGCCGCGGAGCCAAGCGGCGTGCGCGTTAGCATCAATCTGGAGAAACCGCTGCCGGAGAAGCTGGCCGGCAGGGCGGGCTTCAACCTGGAGTTTTTGCCCTCGACGTACATCGGGAAGACCTACGCTGTCGATGCCAGCGTTTTCGGTGTCCTCCCGCGCAGTCCTCAGGACCCGATGGTCAAAGTTCCGCGCGCTCCCGAAGATCCGAAGAAGCTCCCCTATCAGGAGGAATGGGACGCCGCCAAAGGCTATACGCAGCCGCTTCCCCTCGCTACCGGAAAAAGCATCACGCTCGCCGTGGAAGACCCGCTGTACCGCGTCCGGATCGTCTCGGATACCGCGCCGCTCTCGCTCTACGATGGCCGCAACCGAGCGCAGAACGGCTGGTTCGTGCTGCGCACGCTGATACCCTCCGGCAAGACCGAGGGCGCGGTGGTGTGGCACATCCGCCCGGACGTGATTCCGAACTGGACTCGGCCGCCCATGATTGCGCACAGCCAGGTCGGCTATGCGCCCGATTTCCCGAAGGTCGCCGTCATCGAGCTTGACCCCAAGTTCAACGCGCCCAAGACGGCAAAGGTGCTCCTGCTGGCCGAAGACGGTTCCTACAAACCGGTCTTCGAAGGTCCGGTCTCGGAGCCAACGCCCTGGCTGCGCTACACGTATGTGAAGTTCGATTTTTCACCCGTGAAGGAGTCCGGCATCTGCTCGATCGAATATGCCGGCCAGCGCACCGAGTTGTTCCCGATTGCCAAAGATGTCTACAGCCGCACCTGGCAATCCAGCCTCGATGGCTATCTCGCCATGGAGATGGACCACGTGTCTGTGCGTGAAGGGTACCGCCTATGGCACGGCGTCTCCCACCTCGACGACGCCCGCCAGGCGCCGCCGAACACGCGGCATTTCGACGGGTACTCGATGGGCCCGAACACCGATTCTCCATTCCAGGCCGGCCAGCACATCCCGGGATTGAACGTCGGTGCATGGTATGACGCGGGAGATTTCGATATCCGCGCGCAAAGCCAGTACGCGGTCATACAGGACTTGGCCTTGGCCTACAAAGAATTCGACCTGAAATGGGACCAGCTCAGCGTGGATGAGAAGGCCCGCTCGGTGGAGATGCATAGGCCCGACGGAGTTCCCGACGCCGTGCAGCAGGTCAAACACGGCATCCTGCAAGTGCTGGCGCAGATCAAGGCGATCGGACACCCCATTCCCGGGATCATCGAGCCCACCCTGCGGCAGTACACGCACCTGGGTGACGGCGCATCAAAAACCGACGGCCGCATCTACTCAGAGAAACTCGGCCCCAACGAGGTGGAAGGCGATTTCTCCGGCGTGCCCGACGACCGCTGGGCATTCACCACCAAAACACCGGGCCTGCAATATGGCGCCACCGCCTCACTCGCCGCAGCCGCTGATGCGTTGAAGGGCTGGGATGATGCGCTCGCCAAGGAGTGCCTGGACACCGCCGTCAAGCTCTGGGAAGAGGAACACGCCCACCCCACGCCCAGCCAGTTCCAGTCGTTCAACACCACCGGTGGACAGGTGTCGGCTCAGGAGTGGAAAGCGGCTCTGGAGCTGACGATCGCCACCAGAGGCGGCGAAGCCTACAAGAAACGTCTGTTGGAGATGTTCCCCGCGGTCCGCCAGCGCGTCGGGTTGGACGGGTGGACCGCCGTGCTGGCGTTGCCCTACATGGATACGGAGTTCAAAAGCCAGCTCAAAGACTCAGTGAAAGCCTACGTGGTCCAACTGGACAAGGATCTGTCGGCAACTCCGTTCGGTGTGCCGCCCAGCCGCGGCGGCTGGGGCGGATCGGCCGCCGTGGCCGATCTCGGCGCCAGAATGTACTTCCTGCACAAAGCGTTCCCGGACATCGTCGGAGCCGATTACACCCTCCGCGCCGCCAACTACATGCTGGGTACGCATCCGGTGTCGAGTACCTCGTATATCTCAGCAGTGGGCACTTCCTCGAAGCTGAAGGCCTATGGCAACAATCGAGCCGACAACACGTTCATTCCGGGCGGCGTCATTCCCGGCTACATCATCATCAAGCCAGACTTCCCGGAATGTATCGATGACTTCGGATTCCTCTGGTTCGAGAGTGAGTATGTGATCGACGTCGCCGCTAAATGGATTCTGGCGGCCAATGCAGCCGACGCGATCGTGAGGCAGCCATGAAGACTTTTGCCATGTTGCTTGCCGTTGCCGCCGCCGCACAACCGGTGACGGTCACCCTCGATGCCACCCGCACATCGCCGCCCATCACCAAGCTGATGTTCGGCGGCTTTATGGAGCCCGCGACGACCCAGGTTTGGGCCGAGATGTTGTCCGACCGGAAGTTCCTCAACGAGATCAATTCCAAGCCGGCGCCGGTGCCCACCGGCGGGTTCGGCCGCAGAGGACCGCAACGCCGTTGGATGCCGGTGGGCGCCGACGCGTTTGTCGTCATGGACAGCAGGAACGCCTGGGTGGGTGAGTGGAGTCCGCTGATTCGGCTGGAGGCGGCGACCCCACATGGAATCGGCCAGTCGGGATTGTCGCTGCGCGAGGGCCGAAACTACACCGGGCGCTTGATTCTGGCGGGTAGCCCCGGCGCCAAGCTCGAGGTCAGCCTGGTCTGGGGGCCGAATCCGGACGATCGCCAGACGATCGGTATCCACAACCTTGCCGCCAACTATGCCAGGTTTCCGCTCCAGTTTACAGCCAAAGCCGACACCACCGAAGGCCGCTTCGAGATCGTCGGGACGGGCGGTGGCACGGTGCACATCGGCGCCGCGTCTCTCATGCCGGCGGACAACATCCTGGGTTTCAAAGCCGCGATGATCCGTTTGCTAAAAGAACAGGGAATCGGAATCGCCCGCTGGCCTGGCGGAAACTTTGTCTCCGCCTATGACTGGCGCGATGGAATCGGCGACTCCGACAAACGTCCGCCCCGCCGCGAGCTTGCCTGGAACGGGTTGGAGTCGAACGACATGGGCATCGACGACTTCATGACCTTCTGCCGTCTGCTGGAGGCGGAGCCTTACATCGCTGTGAATGCAGGCCTCGGCGACGCCCACTCTGCCGCCGAAGAGGTCGAGTACGTGAACGGGCCAGCCACCAGCCGGTTGGGCCGGATGCGCGCGGCCAACGGTCATCCCGCGCCCTACGGCGTGAAGATCTGGGGAGTCGGCAACGAGATGTACGGTCCGTGGCAGTGGGGCCATATGGCGCTCACCCAATACCCGGAGAAGCACAACCTGATCGTCAAAGCTATGCGGAAGGTCGACCCGACCGTCAAGGTGATCGCCTCCAGCGCTACGCCCGAAGAGCTCTCCTGGACATACATCGAGAACCGGCAGTTGGGTACCTTCCCCGGACGCGAAACTGTGAGCGACAAAGTGCCGTTCGGGTTCGGCACGAAATACGACTGGACTGGCGCGCTGCTGGAGCGCTCGGCCGACTACATCGACTACCTCGGCGAGCATTTCTACGGCTACCCAAACCTGGCGATCGACCTTGAAAAGCAGGCCTTCGTGGAAGCCAACGATCCGCTCGCCGACCGGGTGCGGCGCATGCCGAACAAGGTGCAGATGAAGTTCGAGGCCTGGGAAGAATACCTCAAGCGAATGCCTTCCCTGAAAGGCAAGGACATCAAGTTCGCGTTTGACGAATGGGCGCCCAGGAACCGGCCGATAAGCGCGTCGAGTAACACGCCGGTCAGCAATCCGATGTTGAACCCCATTACCAACGCGCTCGTTTACCACGAGTTCTTCCGTCACTCCGACATGGTGGGCTTAGGAGTGGCCACGGGCGGCATGGGGGCCCTGGCGATGGACGCGTACGGCGACGCGGCCGGGTTCCGTCTGGAAGGACTGGTGATGAAGGTACTGCACGACCGCTTGGCAGGTGCGCTGCCGGTGGCCGTCATCGGCAACTCTCCCCAGCGGACCATCAGAGGTGCGCTTGGGGTCGATCTCTCCGTGCGCCCCTCCGGCAGTCCCACCTACCCGCTCGATATTTTCGCTGCCCTTAGCCACGACCATAAGGACCTCGCCATTTCCGTCGTCAATCCCACCGAGACGCCGCAGGACTGCGACCTGTATCTGTCGGGCGTACAGTCCAACGGTCCCGCCCGGCTTTGGCAACTGACCGCTCCGCCCGGGGCCGCGCCCGTCGCCACCGGACCGGGACGCGGCGGGTTTACAGGTCCTCCGGCGACGATGGCGGAGACTGCATTGCCGCAGGCGCCGCGCAGGATCACCGTGCCGCCAGCCAGCATCAGTGTCTACGAATTCGAGGTGCGATGATGCGATTCACTGCCTTGCTCTGCTTGCTGACCTGCGGTCTCTGCTGGGCCCAGCCAGCCGGCGATTCGCAGCCCGCAAGCTCCAACGTGATGGGGGCCGCGTACCCTGGAATCCACTCCGACAATCGGGTGACCTTTCAACTGAAAGCGCCGGACGCGTAGAAGGTGCAGGTCCAGGTCCCCGGAGCCCGGTACGACATGACAAAAGGCCAGAACGGAGTTTGGAGCGTCACGGCTCCGCCGCTGGCTCCCGGCTTTCACTACTACTCGCTGGCCCTCGGGCGCCGCGAGTTGTTTCATTTCCCGTATCATTTACGTCATTTGGTTGCCACACAACGCTATAGCATCCCAGGATTCCCGTCGCTCTACCTTGGAGGTTCACTTTGGGTTTGCTGGGAGGAACTCGGGCGGCCGCCATTCGATTCAATGAATGTAGCCCGATTCTGTCCTGCGCCAGACGTTCCGGTTAAAAATCCTGGATTTCGGTTGGCGGCCAGCGCGGATGGCCGGTCTGATTGACCATGACGCTTCCGTACTGCGAGGCCGGACTACGCCAAGTTCATCGGCAGTCAAGCCATTTGCTGGCCGCTCCTCGCTGCATGTTTGGTCCGGGTTCGGAATCCCGGTGCCGCATTCGTCCCCGAATATCTTGTTCCCCAGCTGCTTTTGCAGTGGGTTCGGCTGACCAAGGACTTTGATGGCATTCGGTACTTCTCGACTCGGATAGATCAGTATGTGAACGATCCCCACGCCGGGGCTAATTTCGTTTTCCCTGCCAAGAAGAGCCAGACCGAGGGCCATTGTTCCGAACTCCGCAGAAGTTCCTCCTGAGCGAGCCCGCAGCCTGGTCAACACTGAGGAGCACAGATTTTCCTGGTGGCGGCAGGAGACCGCCGGCATGGAAAATCGGGCTGGTCAAAGGAAGTCCGATCGCATACCTGCACACTCATTTTTGGGATTACGAGAACAAGGTCGACGCCTTCCCTTGTGACCGCGTTTACTTTCGGCGTTCTCGGGTTCGCGCTGGCACTTGTGGTGGTAGTAGTGGTGTGGGGCGTCTGTGGGAAATGCGTTGGTCCAGCGCGATCGCCTTAACCCCGCCTTGGACGCTCCCGTCAACAACCGCAACCTGTCAACCGGAGAAACCCGAGATTCCGCACCCAGAATTCCGGCCTCCAGCGTTGAACCTTGGGGTTGCGCGCGCCCGAAACCGATCAGCGTTTCCAACTCGAGAGGTCGGCAGGGCCAAGCACGTCTGAAATGTTTGGGATAACGGCGGTACGGAAAGTCGCTTCTGTCAACCAGAACGGGTACCGCGGTTGATATCGCGACGGTGTGGCTCAATCCCCACCTGACAAACTGC
>DATJYJ010000380.1:0-7214 GCA_035578025.1 Verrucomicrobiia bacterium | reverse complement strand
ACATTTGTTCGAGCCGTAGTCGTAGTTCCTGGATTCCGCGGCCCAGGAATCCACCACCCGCGCGGGAGTCGTGGAGGCGCCATCGATCTCGAATAGATTCTCGCCGTAGGTGGAGTTGGGACGATGTTCGAACTGGTGGCGCTCGAGCAGCGTATGGGCCCACTCCTGCGCCCGCGCCGCCAATGCATCCGACCACGTCAGCGGAGGGACCTTCACCCGCGCGCGAACGGCATTATGTGCGGCCAACATGTCGCCGGCCATCGAAGCCGGCCCCTGGGCACTGAGGGTCACCGCCAGCGCAATCAGAAGAAAGAACGCGGATTTCATAGCTGCGGTCCTTGATTGTAGCGGGAATTGCCGGCGGCCTGTTGGATTTTGACAGCCCCGATAATTCCAGCTATCCTTCACTTGTAGTTGCACAGTTGGAGTGTCGAACCATTAGGATTTCAGATGTCTTTGGTGACGGTAAAGAACAAATACCAGATTGTTATTCCCCAGAGCGTACGCAATCAGATAGGCGTCAATATTGGTGATCTGCTCGACGTGACCGCCCGAAAGGGCACCATCGTGCTCAAGCCGAAAGTTCTTGTTGATCGCGACGACTACACTCCGGCGCAGCGCCGCCACATTGACGCGCAACTCGCCGCGAGCCTCGCGGAAAAACGGGAAGGGAAGGCGCGTGTGTTCGCGACGCACAGAGAGATGGTCAATTTCCTCGACGGGGAGGCGAAGAAATCCAGTCCGCGCCGGGTCAGGTCTGGTAAACGTCGTAGCCGATGAAGACGGCGCTCACTCCGACGGCTGTCAAAAGCTACCTCGCGGCCCCTGCCCCAGTCAGACGGGCTTTCGTCAAGCAGACGGCGCTTCTGGTCCGGAACCTTCGGCATCCCTCCTTGCGCGCCAAGAAGTACGACGAGACCAACGACATCTGGCAGGCGCGGATCAACCGCGATTGGCGCTTCTATTTTACGATTGACGGCGACACATACACCATCCACAAAATCATTCCTCACCCGAGGTAGAGGAACCCTTTCTTTCATCCAGCAGCCTGCGGATCTCCGTCTCCAGAACCGTCAACCCGTGCTTCCCGGCAAGGTCGAGTGCCTCCTTCGCCATGCGCATGGCCTCCTCAGCGTGCTCCGGGTCGTTCGGCAACAGGCCGGCTTCGGTCAGAAGGCAGGTCCCCAGAGCCTCCGCGTCCGTTGCCGTCCGGAAGAGCTTCTCGGCTTCTCTGAGAAGGGCCAGGGCCCCGGCGTTGTCGCCGCGCCGGCTGGAGATCGAAGCACGGAGACTCAATCGCCTTCCCTTGGCAACCGGATCGTCCACCGAGGCGAGCTCCACGTCTTGCTTCTCCAACAGGCCGATCGCGCCGTCGATGTCTCCCGATTGGAGTAGCACCGAGGTCTGGTTGATCATATTGGTTGCCAGCCCGGCCAGATCGCCCATTTGCCGGCAGATCTGCTCTTCCCGTCGCATCATCGTGAGCGCCGATTCGAAGTCGCGGCGTTCCAAAAACACCAGCGCCTGCTCGCCGATTGCAATCCCCAGCCCTTCCAGGTCGCCGATCTGCTTGTATGCGTCTTCGGCCTCCCGATACAACGCAAGCGCGCGCCCGGTATCGCCCATTCGGAACAGGTCCACCCCCTGCGCGGTCAACCGGCGACCCAGTTGCTGCACCGTGCGGCGGCTGTCGTGCATGATGGGCTTGAGTTGTTCTTCCAGATTCGTGAAGTGGCAATTTGCGGCGATCCGCGACGCCTCTTCGAATGGCGGGAAGACGGAGCGGAAGAAGTAACGAAGATCTTCGTCGGACAACGGCGATCGGTTCACGATTGGCGCGCTCTTCTGTAGCGCCAGGCTGAATAGCGAGTGAGCCAGGACCCATGGGTCGTTCAATCGCCGCGCCAGGGACTCGACCTCCGAATACAGCGGGATGATCTCGGCGGGCGGCGCCCCCTTCGCCCGCAACACGAGCGCCTGGTTGTTCAGCGCACTCATCGTCATCACCGGAAGGTCTAATCGGCGCCCGATCTCCTCCGCTTCCTTGTGCCCGGCGAGAGCCTTGTCGAGGTTGCCCTGTCGTCTGAGCACCAGGGCCATTCCGTCCAGACAGGTCGCGAGCCCTTTGAGGTCGTCCAGCCGCCGGTAGATGGCCCCTTCTTCTTCGTGAAGCGCCATCGCTGCGTCGAGATCTCCGCTTCGCCGCAGGCGCGTCGCCAGGCTATGCAGGTGTCTGGCGAGGTCCGCTGGCGGGCCGTGTTCACGGTAGTAGGCAATCAGGCTCCTCTCCATCTTCTGTGATAGAGAGTTTTCCCCCGCAAATGCCAGCAGGGAACTAACCGGGTCGATCAGCCGGGGATGCCGGACCGGGTTGGCGATCACGTCGCCGTACACGTTCGCCAGCCGCCACGGCGATTCCTGATATAACTGCGCCCAATAGCTTTCCAGGTCCGCCCGGTTCGTCTTCCAGGCGTGCTCCACCAGCTCCGGCTCCGCCAGGGTTTCCGCCAGCGCCCTCCATGCCCCGGCCTTCGCGAGTTGCCAGGGCATCTCTTCGAGCCGGCGTGGATTCGGGACACGCGCGTCGGTCCATTTGGCGAAACGAGCCAGCTCCTCCGGCAGTTCCTGGCCGCCGTTCCCCACCCTGACTCGCACGATCCAATCGGCATTGCTCAGATAGCTCGCAATGCGAACGTGGCTCTCGGCTCGCCCGTCTTCGCTGGCCAGATAGCGCTTCTCCACCGCTTGCCGGATGTGGTCATGGAAAAAATTGATGCGGCCTGCCTGGTACATAAATGCGCTCTCGGCCGCGAGATGGAGCGGCGACCAGTAGGCTGCCGGCAGCGGCTGCTCGTCGCCGGAACCGAGCATGGCCATCAGTTCGTGCTCTGGCAGCCCTCCGCGGGATGCCCAAATCAAACTCATTGCATCCCGCACCAGGTTCGGCCGCTCGCGCTCGTAGTCCTCTTCATACCGCTTCAAAATGCGGTCGAACAGGTCCTCGACATCGGGATGCCCGGGCCCGCCGTCTCCCGGTTCCAGGTAATACGTGATTCGCTCGTCGAGTCTCTCGTGCACACCGAACAGGCACAGTTCTTCCACGAGCGCGCGCAGGAACAGCGGATTCGAGCACGGCTCGGCATGCACCAGGCGCGTCAGGCGCTGTTCGTCGAGGGCCTTGCCCGCCTCCAGCAATGTCTCCGTGACGATGACCCGCCGTTCGCTGGGAACCAGCGGTTGGACCGTCAGGGTCAGCCATTCCCTTTGCCGCAACACCTCAAGGGCGCGGCCCGGCAATGCCGAGGCGATCAGCCGCACCATCGGCGGCAGCGAGTCCGGCAGCCACAGCAGGTTCGGAAAGCCGTCCCGGTCCTCCAGGTGATTCAGGCCATCCAAAACGACTACGATCCTCTCCCGCGCCTGGTACAGTGCGCCCAGGAAGGCTTGCTGCAAACCCTGGGGATCGCCGGGAACCGCGATCTCCACTCCCAGCCGCCGGCGGAACTCTCCCAGAAGGCGCCGGAGCATCTTTGCTCCATCCGCGCTGTCAGGCGTGCTGCCCAGCGCGTGATATAGGACCAACTCGCCTGGATGAGACTTGCTCCGGACTTCCAACCACCTCGCCAGCAGAGCGGATTTGCCCGATCCGGGCGGCCCGAGAACCACCAGGCCCTTACCGTCCTCCGCCTGGTCTGCGAACTCGTCCAACTGCCGGATATATTCCGGCCGCCCCACGTAAATGTTCCCGCGGCTGCGCGCGAAGGCCTCGTGTTCGGCCGCCTCGCGATCCAGATCGTCGACTTCGGTGCTGGCGGGAAACATGCCGCCGATGAGGGCCGACAGGTCTTCATACACGCGATTCTCCAGCTCGGCCGGGTCGCGATAGCCGGCGCATACGCCCGCGCCGCTGCCGCGGATCCTGGCCTTCAGAGCCGCGAGTTTCTCCCGCCGTTGCCGCGCGTTCCGCTCCGCCTCCTCCGCACCCAGCTCGCGCAGTTCGTTCGCCTCCGGCGCTTCGCGGTACACTGCCTGCTCGCCGGCGGGCAGCGAGTCGACATAAGCCGGATCGCGGAAATAGAACATCCCCTGGCCGCCCGCCTCGTTGAGGGCTCCGTGCCACACTTCGATTTCCGTAATCGAATCGCCAATCCGCTCGCGCAGCCAGGGATACCGTGACAGCAGCTCGCCGCTGAATTCAGTTGCGCCGGGAACCCAACCGTATCGCTCGGCGAGCAGACACACAAAGAACGGCCGGCAGCGGTCGATCTCGGCAAGACACACAGGCAGAAGATCGCCGCGCCGGGCCTGTTCTTCGGTGATTCCCCAGCGCAGGTCGATCGCGTTCAAGGTCAGGGCGCGTTCGGCGCAGAACTTGCGCAGGCGCGGGAAGACACGCTTTACCAGTTCCTCCCGCTCCGCATGCATGTCGCGAAAGGTCGAGGAAACGAAGACCCGAATGCTCCGCGAAGCATCACGCACAGGAGTTGAGCTCATCAATTCCTCATTCTCTCAACAACCTCCGGGCTCGGCGACCGAAGCAAGCTAAAATAGCCCTTCCATGTACAGAGTCCGCTTCGCCCCGTCTCCCACGGGTTTCCTCCACATCGGGTCCGCGCGTACGTTCATCTTCAATTGGTTATTCGCCCGCCACCACTCCGGCACGATGATCCTCCGCATCGACGACACCGACGCCGACCGCAACACCCAAGCCTCCCTCGACTCCATCTTCGACGGTCTCCGCTGGCTCGACCTCCCCTGGGACGAGCTCTACCACCAGTCCGACCGCCTCGCCCTCCACCGCGCCACCGCCCAGGCCATCTTCGACAAGGGCCTGGCCTACCGCGACTTCACGCCCGCCAGCGGCCTCGACTCCGAAAAGTCCGGCGCCCAGGGCACCTGGCTCTTCAACCCCGGCATGCGCGATCTCCCCCGCGACGAATCCGACCGCCGTGCCGCCGACGGCGAGCCCTTCGCTCTCCGCTTCCGCGTCCCCCGCGACCTTGCCGGCGCCGTCGAGTTCGCCGACGCCGTCTACGGCCCCCAATCCAAGGCCTTCACCGACCTCGAAGACTTCGCCCTCCTCCGCTCCGACGGCATGCCCACCTACCACCTCGCAAGCTGCGCCGACGACGCCGACCTCCGCATCACCCACATCATCCGCGGCCAGGAGCACCTCTCCAACGCCTTCAAGCACCAGCTCATCTTCGAAGCCGCCGGCGCCGTGCCGCCTACATTCGCTCACCTCCCGCTGCTCATGGCTCCCGACGGCATGAAGCTCTCGAAGCGCGTCCACGGCCCCGTGGTCAGCGTCACCACCTACCGCGACGCCGGCTTCCTCTCCCACGCCTTCATCAACTTTCTCTGCCTGCTCGGCTGGAACCCGAAGAACGACCGCGAAATGCTCAGCCGCGCTGAGTTGATCGACCTCTTCTCCCTCGAAGGCATCCACCGCGCCAACGCCGTCGTCAACTTCACCGAGCAGGAGCCCTTCGATCCCAAGGCGCTCTGGCTCAACGCCGAGCACATCCGCGCGCTGAGCGTCGACGACCTCGCCGCGGCATTGCTGCCTTTCGTTCCCGCCGATCTCGCCCGCATGAAGCAGATCACCCCGCTCATCCGCGAGCGCATGAAGCTCCTCCGCGACGTCCAGACCGTGGCCGATTTCTTCTTCGCCAATCAGCTCCCGCCCTACGACGCGGCCGAGCTCATCCCCAAGAAGGGCGACGCCGCGCTCGCCAAAAAGGTCCTCGAACAGGCCCGGCAGACGCTCGCTACCGCCGAATTCACCCACGACGGCCTCGAGGCCGCCCTCCGCGCCGCCGCCGGATCGCTCGGCATCAAGGCCGGCCAGATGTTCGAGCCCATCCGCGTCGCTGTCTGCGGGCGCAAGACAGCGCCGCCGCTATTCGGTACTCTGGAAGTACTGGGCCGCGAGGTTTGCCTTTCACGCATCGCCCAGGCAATCGAGAAATTATGACTGCACCATCCGCGCCTCCGGGCGGCTCGTCCAACTTCATACGCGACATCATCCTCGACGACCTGAAGACCAACAAGTATCAGGGCCGCGTCCACACGCGCTTTCCTCCCGAGCCCAACGGCTACCTCCACATCGGACACGCCAAGTCCATCTGCCTGAACTATGGTCTGGCCCAGGAATTCGGCGGCAAGATGAACCTCCGCTTCGACGACACCAACCCCGAAAAGGAGGAAACCGAGTACGTCGAGTCCATCATGCGCGACGTGCGCTGGCTCGGCGCCGATTGGGAAGACCGCTGCTTCTACGCCTCCGATTACTTCGATCAGCTCTACCAGTGGGCCGTTGAGCTCATCAAAAAGGGCAAGGCCTACGTCTGCGATCTCTCCGCCGACGAGGTGCGCGCTACCCGCGGCACCCTCAGCGAACCCGGCACCCCGAGCCCCTACCGCAACCGCGGCGTGGAAGAGAACCTGGACCTCTTCGCCCGCATGAAAGCCGGCGAATTCCCCGATGGCGCCCGCACCCTCCGCGCCAAAATCGACATGGCCTCGCCCAACTTCAACCTGCGCGACCCCATCATGTACCGCATCGTGCACGCCGACCATCACCGTACCGGCAGCAAGTGGTGCATCTACCCCATGTACGACTACGCACACGGGCAGAGCGATTCCGTCGAGGGCATCACCCACTCCATCTGCACGCTCGAATTCGAAGATCACCGCCCGCTCTACGACTGGTACATCGAGGCCATCGGCATCTACCACCCGCAGCAGATCGAGTTCGACCGCCTCAACCTGACCTACACCCTGCTCAGCAAGCGCAAGCTGCTCCAGCTCGTCAACGAAGGCAAGGTCCGCGGCTGGGACGATCCGCGCATGCCCACTCTCTCCGGCATCCGCCGCCGCGGCTACACGCCCGAGGCCATGCGCGCCTTCTGCGCCTCCATCGGCGTCTCCAAGACCAACGGCATCATCGATCTCGGCCGCCTCGAATACTTCGTCCGCGAAGATCTGAACAAGCGCGCCCTGCGCGTAATGGCCGTCCTGCGCCCCCTCAAGCTGGTCATCGACAACTACCCCGAAGGCCAGACCGAAGAGATGGACGCCGTCAACAACCCCGAAGATCCGTCCGCCGGCACGCGCAAAGTGCCCTTCAGCAAGGTGCTCTACATCGAGCAGGACGATTTCCGCGAGAATCCTCCCAAGGATTATTTCCGCCTCTCGCCCGGCCGCGAAGT
>DATJYJ010000379.1:0-27829 GCA_035578025.1 Verrucomicrobiia bacterium | reverse complement strand
CTCCGCGCAGGGGCTGATGTCGGGGAGGATTCTCTCGGCGATTCCCGCTGGTGTGGCCGTGATGATGTTCGTGGTGAATCCGCAGTATGCGCGGTTCTTCATCGACGATCCGGCGGGCCACCAGCTTCTGGCGGCGGCGCTGGGGCTGCAACTGGTGGGCTACCTGATCATCCGCAAGATCGTGCACTTCGAGGTGTAGCATGCCGGACCTGTTCACATTGGCGGTGTTCGTGGCGGTTGCGAGCGGCAGCCTGGCGCTGGGCCTGACGATGGACCCACAGCATCTGCGCGCGTTGCGCCGCCTTTCGGAGAAGCCGGCCCGGCCGCAGCCCAGGCTGCATTCGCAGGCCCTGATCTGGCGCGACCTGGTGAGCCGCATCGGGAGCGTGCTGCCGGCCTCGCCGAAGGACCTGCCCCGGCTGAAGAAGCGGCTGATCCGCGCGGGCTACCGGCATCCCCAAGCGCCGCGATACTTCCAGGGCATCCGCGGGGTGAACACGCTGGTCTTCGGCGCCGTGGTGGTGATGATTTCGGGCGGCACCGCGGGCGCCGTGGAGAATTTGCTGCTGGCGCTCGGCGCGGGCCTCGCGCTCGGCTACATGCTGCCCAACCAGTACCTCTCCTTTGCGGTTCACCGCCGGCAGCACGCCATCGGCAGGGGACTGCCGAACGCGCTGGATCTGATGGTGGTGTGCGTGGAAAGCGGCCTGGGAATGGACCAGACGACCTTGCAGGTAGCCAAGGAGCTGCAGACCGCGCACCCGGAAATCGCCGACGAGTTCACGGTAATGAACCTGGAGCTGCGAGCCGGGAAGCGGCGCGCTGACGCACTCCATAACCTCGCCGAGCGCACCGGAGTGGAGGACGTGAAAAAGCTGGTGGCGGTATTGATCCAGACCGACCGCTTCGGCACCAGCATCGCGCAGAGCCTGCGCGGGCACGCCGACTACCTGCGGACCATGTCGCGGCAGCGGGCCGAGGAGCGCGCGTCGAAGCTGGCCGTCAAGCTGGTATTTCCGATTTTCTTCTGCGTGCTGCCGTCGCTATTCGTGGTGACGGTGGGCCCGGTGCTGACACGCCTGGTGCGCGATCTGCTGCCGATGATCGAAAACATGTAATTGGGGCCGATAAGGAAAGGGAAGGAGATTTCGTTCATGGATTCAGGTACGATTCGCGTGGTTTGCGCCGTGCTGGCCGTTCTGTTTGGAGGCGTGCTGTTCCTGCGCCGCCGCAGCCAGAAAGAGGAATAGCCCACCCTCACTCCTCGCGCAAGGCGACGGCCGGCTCGACCCTGGTGGCGCGCCGCGCCGGAATGACGGTTGCCGCCGCCGCAACCGCGCACATCAACACCGCCGCAGCCGCCATGGACAGCGGATCGCGCGGCGCCACGCCGTAGAGAAGCGCGCGCAGAGATCCGGTGAGCACCAGCGCCGCGCCGGTGCCGGCAGCCACACCGAAGGCCAGCATGACAGCGGTCTGGCGTCCCAAGAGCGTACCGATCTGCGACGGCCGGGCTCCCAGCGCCATGCGGATTCCGATTTCGCGCCGCCGTTGTTCCACGGCGAACGCCAGCAGGCCATAGATCCCGGCGGCGGCCAGCAGCGCGGCGAGTATGCCGAACGCCGCGGCGAAGGTCGCGGTGACGCGCTCTGGGGCCACACTCGCCTCCGTTTCCTGTGCCAGCGTGTGGATCTCGGTAAAAGGCAGCGCAGGGTCGAGCGCCGCCATGGCTCTTCGCACCGGCTCGATCAAAGCCTCGGGTGTCCCGCGCGTCCGCACGCATAATACCGAAAAACCCGAATCGGCCGCCGAGTAAAACGTCGGCGTCATCGGCTCGCGTAGGCCGCGATACTTGGCATCGCTGACTACGCCCACAACCTGCCGGTCCGGCACGATCGGACCGCCGATGCCGGTTCCGAATAGCTGCCCGATCGGTTCCACACCGGACAGAAACCGCCGCACGAAGGCCTCGTTCACGATCACCGGTTCGGGTTTGGCAGCGCCGACATCGGCGGCGCGGAATCCGCGCCCGCGCACGATTCGCATCCCCATCGACTCGAAATACTCCGGCGCGACGCTATTGATGCTGGTATTCAGAAAGTCTGCGGCTGAGGGCGCCTGGCCCACCAGCCCGACCGTCGTCTTGAAGCCGCTTCCGCGCATCAGCGGGCGCGCGGCCGCGCCGACATGGAGCACGCCAGGCAGGTCACGCATGCGCGCGCCCAGGTTCACCCAGAGAGCGCGAGACTGGGCCGGCGTATACCCCATCAGCCCGGGATCGGTGGTGAAGGTAACCACGTGCGCGGTGTCGAGCCCGGTATCGGCGGCGCGCAGCTCGCGCAACGTCCGGACCAGCAGCCCGGCCCCGGCCAGCAGCACGGTGCAGAGCGCGACCTGCAGCACGACCAGCGCGCTGCGGCCGCGCCACGCCTGGCTGGCGCGCACACCGCGCAGCACCGCGTCCAGGTTGGTCCGGGAGGCCGAAATCGCCGGCACCAGCCCGATCAGGACCGCCGTCAGCAAGGCGATCGCGAATGCCGCGAGCATTACGCGGGCGTCCGGGTGGAAGTCGATTGCGATCGCCACGGGAGTGGTGGCCAGGTCGCGGATCGGCGGCAGGGCGCGTGCCAGAAGCGGCGCGCCGATCCAGGCCAGCAGCCATCCGGCTGCCGCGCCAGCCGCCACCAGCAGCAGGCTCTCGGCCAGCATTTGCCGGACGAGCCGGCCGCGCGTGGCGCCCAGCGCCAGGCGGATCGCGATCTCCGCGCGCCGTGCCGCGGCGCCGGCGAGCACCAGGCCTGCCACATTCGCGCAGACCAGCAGGAGCAGCACGCCCGACGCCGCGGCGAGCAGGCGCACGGCGGCGCCGAATTTGTCGCGCACGATCGAGACACCGAACTCCAGGCGGTCGAGGGACATGCCCCGGCGCAGCTCGAACTCCATCCCGGTGGGATTCTTCGCGTACTGCTCGCGGACGTCCGCGCGCCACATCGCCAGGCACTCGGCCTCCGCCTGCCGCAGCGTGACGCCGGGTTTGACGCGGCCGGCGAGATCGAGCTGAAGTTCGTCCAGCCTGGTATGCGGCGCGATGCTGTTCGGACCTTCGGAGCGCGCAAGCTGGTCGATGGCGGCAAGCGAGGCGCGTACCTCCGGCGTATTGTCTGCGGAGAGGCCGTTGAACTCGCGCGGCATTACGCCCGCGATCGTGAACGGAAATCCGTGCAACACGATGGTGCGGCCGACTGCTCCGGGATCTGCCTGAAAGCGTCTCTGCCAGAAATCGTAGCTGATCACGACGGCGTTGGCGTCTTCCGGCGCGAAGATGCGGCCATGGAGCGCGTGCGCGCCGAGCTCGGAGAAAAATTCAGGAGTAACGAGGCGGACTCGCAATTGCTCGGCCGGCGCAGGCTGGCTCATGGCGACGGTCCACTCGGCCTCGCCGAAGACCGCGGAGAGCGTGGTGGCATGCTCGCGGAGAGTCCGGTAATAGCGGTGGGCGAAGTAGCTGCGCGCACCGAGTTGCGGCGTGCGCTGCACCATGCGTACGAGTTGTTCGGGATGTCGCACGGCGAGCGGCCGCAGCCAGATGGCCTCGAATGCGCTGAAGAGCAGCGTGCTGCCGCCGATGCCGATAGCCAACAGCAGGATGGCGGTGATGGTCAGGCCGGGAGTCCGGGCCAGTAGGCGGGCGGCAATGCGGAGTGCGGCGAGCACGGATCAGGCCTGCCGCAACACAAAGTAAGGCTGGTTGGCTAGGTTGGGCGCCAGGCCCGGAAACATAGCGGCATCGTCGAGCGAGAAATAGTACTGCAGGGGGAAAGGCGACTTCGTGAACTCGGCGGGGATGGTGGCGGTCCAGGGCGTGCCGGTCATGGGCATGGTAGTGAAGCGCTCCGCCTGGTTCACATGGCGGTAGTGAAGCGTGACGGTTCGCGGCGTCCCTCGCACGGCGAGCTCGATGCTCACCGCCTCGCCGGGCCGGAACCGGGCACGAGGTGTGTGGCGGCACTTCCATTCGTAACGCCCGCGCGCATTCAGGACTTTCGCCATCGCCTCGGCCGCGGTCCCGTTCGGTTTCGCATCGGACAGGCGCTGCTCCATTCTCGCGATGTCCTCGTCGATCTGCGCCAGCCGGTCGGCCCAATGCCCGCGAAGCTGGTAATCGTAGCCGAAGGGAATGTCGGGACGGTACACCGCCCTCGCAGGCTCGGCGAACGCGGCCCAGGCGGCGCGGGCAGCGCGATAGTGTTTCAGCGCTTCTTCCAGCGCCGCGCGATCGCCGGTCTTTTCGTAGATCGCCCATAGGACGCCGCTGCGGAACTTGGCGGCGAAGAAACGTCCGATGCCTGCCTGGATGTCGATATCCACCTGCCAGCGGCGCGGCGCGCCTTTCACCGTAGCATGCCCCGCAAGATCATCCAGCCATGCCGCTACCTCCACCGGCGAGTACTTGATCCCCGGCTTACCTGCCAGCAGGTCGCCGGCATAGTCGTCGATTCGCGCGAACATCTCCGTGTCGAACGGGCTCACCGTCCCGAATCGCTTCGGCGCTGGTGAATCGCTGTAAGGATGCTTGGCCTTCGCATCCACAATGGACATGTTGTAGTACATCTCCGGCCAGTAATTGTTGTTCGCCGCCGACGAACCGTGCGCCGACGTGATCAGCGGCAGAATCCGGCTGGCGTGCGCGAGGGCAACCTCCGCCGGCGTTGTCGCCTTGATCGGCGTTGCCGGGTTGTACAGCATGCGCCCCCAAAGCTGGTAGCTGTACTCGAATTTCTGCCAGTCCCACCGGGGCGCCAGGGACGCATCGAGATAGGCACACCGCCCGCCGGGCAACCCGCCACCCTTCTTGCCTTTGAACGACAGCGGCTCACACCACTCGACACCCGCCGCGCCGCAAAACTGGAAAGCCTTGCCGTACGCCGACGCGAACTCGGGGTCGCCCCACAAGAGCAGGTGCTGCGTGCCCGGCCAGATCCGGAACACGACCTGGTATTTGCGTTTTTCGTCGAACAGGTCGCCGTAGCTGTAGCGCATAAAGCGGCGCTCGCCGTCGGAGAGCGCGAAGAAGCCTTCGCGCTTCTCTTTGGGCGGCATTTCCAGATCGCGGATTCCGGCCTGATGATACGGCAGCCCCATGTGCTCGGCCATGAATTTCGGCGACACGGTCACGGGCAGGCCGGTGGAGAGGGCAGTGTCAATCATCTTGCCGTCGATGCCCTTGGCGTGCAGGTCGAGCCCGATCTTGCGCCCGCTTTGGACCGCCGCGCCGAAGAGCGTCTTCCAGAAGTCGTAGCTGCCCTCCGCGACGCCGCTTTCGCCGTGGACGCGGAAGGTCAGGCCCGAGATCTCCGGCACCTCGGCGAGGATGCGCGCCAGGGCGTCATGGCAATAAGCCGCCTGCTTTTCGGGCGTGAGGCCTTCGATGGTGTAGTTCGCGTTCGGGCTGTTCTCCCATTTGTATGCGTGCGTCCAGATGGCGAGCTGAAAGTCCAGGCCGTGGCGCACGGTCTCTTTGGCGATGAACTTCAGCATGGCGAAGTTGCGATCGCGCTCCTCGTCGGGCAGGGGTTTCGCGCGGACGTTGTACCCCTTCACGTCCATGAGGAACGGGTACGGGAAGTGGAAGTAGCAGTCGCGGATCTCGCGCGCGAAATCATACCCGATGCCGAAGGCAAGGCTGAAGCGGTTGAACCGGTTGGCGGCCAGCATGCCGAGGTATTCGGGCCACATTTCGCGGTCGTTGTACCAGGGCTTGTCTTCGACGTCGCTGACGAAGCAGCGGGTGACGCTGCGGACGGGGTTCTTCGGCTCGTCCCCATGAGGCGCGTCCACTTGCCCGCCCCGCCGCGCAACCTCGGTGATCGCATAGACCATGCCGCGCACGTCATATGCGCGCACATCGAGCCGGTTTGATCCGGGAACGATGCTGTAGGATTCCGGCACCGCGCCCGCGGTCAGGTGCGCCGCGGCGATCGAGATGCAGAACGGCGCATCGTCGCGCACCGCCACGACCTTCTTCAACTCGCCGACCGCCCACGCGATCGGAGCGGACTGCGATACCGGGTCTTTCGCGACTTCGAGGGATACTTCGCGGACCGCGCCCAGAGCCGGCACGCCCGCCAGGCCCATTCCGGAGTATTTCAGAAAATCTCGCCGCTTCATGCCATTCAGACTACACTAAAATGCGAAGCGAACCGCGGGCCTGCGGCCCGTGGACAGGCCAGGAGGCCTATCCTACGAAAACCACTAGACGACGCCTTTTGCAGTCGGCGGCGGCTTGGCCACTGGCGGCCCAGGCGCAGCAGCCGGCCGCGCCTCCCCGACCCCCGGCCCCTGACCCCCGACCCCTGCCTCTCGCTCCGCGTTTCGGCGATGGGCGCGACTGGTGGTTCCAGCGCCGCTTCGGCATGTTCGTCCACTGGGGCATCTACGCGATCCACGGCATCCACGAGCAGGAGCAGTGGCGCTTCCGCGTGCCGCGGGCCGAGTACGTGAAGCTCCAGCAGCAGTGGAACCCGGTGAAGTACGATCCCAACGCCTGGCTCGACCTGGCAGGCGAGGCCGGGATGAAATACATCTGCCTCACCACCAAGCACCACGACGGCTTCTGCCTCTGGGACACGAAGCAGACCGCGTACAACACCATGAACACGCCCTACGGCAAGGACGTCCTGCGCATGCTCGCCGACGCCTGCCATCGCCGCGGCGTGCCCTTGTGCCTCTACTACTCCATCGCCGACTGGCACCAGCCGAATTACCCGAACCTGGGCCGCAGCCACGAGCTCCAGCCGCAGCCGGGCGACCAGCCCGACTGGCCGCGCTACATGGAGTTCCTGAAGGCCCAGGTGCGCGAGCTGTGCACCAACTACGGCGAGATCTCCGGATTCTGGTGGGACATGAACGTGCCCAAGTTCGTCGACCCGTCGGTCAACGACATGATCCGCAAGCTGCAGCCCAAGGCCGTGATCAACAACCGCGGCTTCGACCCTGGCGATTTCGGCACCCCCGAGCGCGACTACGACGCCGGCGGCGAAGAGGCGCTAGTCTTCAGCCAGCGCACCGAGGCGTGCCAGAGCGTGGGCAGCGAAAGCTGGGGCTATCGCAAGGACGAAGACTACTACGACGATCGCCACCTGCTGCGCAGCATCGACAAGTACCTGGCGCGCGACGCCAATTACCTGTTGAACGTCGGCCCCATGCCCGACGGCACGATCGCGCCGCGCCCGGGCGCTATCCTGCGCCGCATCGGCAAGTGGTACGCCGCGGTGAAGGAGTCGTTCGAGGGTACCGTGCCCGCCTCGAACCTCACCACCAATCGCAGCGTCTTCCTCACCCGCCGCGATAACACCATCTACGTGCATCTGAACAAGGACCCCATCAAGGAAGCCGTGCAGTTGAAACCCATGGCCACGGCGCCGCGCCGCGCGACGCTGTTGAACACCGGCAAGCCCGTCGAGTTCGCGGTGGACATGCTGCCCACCGATCACGTCGAGCACAAGCCTTACTTGCGGCTGCGGAATCTGCCGGTGGACGAGATGGCGGACACGGTGCTGGTGGTAAAGGTGGAGTTTGCCTGAACTACCGGATGTCGTAGTCTACATCGAGGCCCTGCGCGAACGGATCGCGGGCCATCGGCTCGAGCGCGTCACCATCCGCGGGCCCTTCCTGCTGCGCACCGTAGATCCGCCTGTCGAAGCTCTCTATGGCCGAACGGTCACCGATGTCCGCCGTGCCGGCAAACGGATCGCCATCGGCTTCGACGTGGATCTCTGGCTCGCCATCCACCTGATGATCGCCGGCCGGCTGCACTGGCAGAGCAAGCGGCAGGCGATCGCGGCCTTCGAATTCGATAACGGAACGCTCACGCTCACCGAAGCCGGCACGCAGCACCGCGCCCAGATCCACGTGCTCGACGCCTGCCCTACCGCCTCCGGCATCGAGCCTCTCGAAGCCGGCGAAGCCGCCTTCGCCGCCGCCCTGCGCGCCGAGAACCACACCCTCAAGCGCTCGCTCACCGACCCGCGCCTCTTCAGCGGCATCGGCAACGCCTATTCCGACGAGATCCTGCACCGTGCGCGGCTCAGTCCCGTGGCGCTGACCTCGAAGCTGAGAGCCGACGAAATCGCGCGCCTCTACGCCGCGACGCAAGAGGTTCTCAATGAGTGGGTCGAACGCCTCCGCGCCGATGCCGCGGGCAAATTCCCCGAGAAGGTCACCGCCTTCCGGGACGAAATGGCCGTCCACGGCAAGTACAACCAGCCATGCCCGCGCTGCGGCACGAAAATCCAGCGCATCCGTTACGCTTCCAACGAGACGAACTACTGCCCGCCATGCCAGACCGGCGGCAAGCTTCTCGCCGACCGCGGGCTCTCGCGCCTCCTACGCGAAGACTGGCCGCGCACGCTCGAAGAGATGGAGAATCTGAAACGCCGATAGCGCCCGCGTCACGGCGCTATATTGAGCGTGTGATTTTTCGTCTCCTGTTGCTCGCGGCCGCCTGCTATGCCGCGTCGGCCGCCGATGCCAACCGAATCCCGCTGGAAGGCACGTGGAGCTTCCATCTCGACAGCGCTCCCGCCGGCGCGGACACCATCTTCCTCCCCGGCAGCACCGACCAGGGCGGCTACGGCACCAAGGTCGCCACTCCCGACAAGGGATGGCTGACGCGTCCTTATAAGTATGAAGGGCCGGCCTGGTACGAGAAGCAGGTCGTGATTCCCGAATCCTGGCGCGGCCAGCGGCTCACGCTCTTCCTGGAGCGGCCCCACTACCAGACCGAAGTCCTGGTGGACGGGAAGACCTTCGGCAAACAGAACAGCCTCTCGACGCCCCACGTCTACGACCTCACGCCGGCACTCGCGCCCGGCTCGCACCGCATCGCGATCTGCGTGGACAACACCTACCGCATCGACGTGGGCCGCGACGCTCACAGCATGACCGAGCACACGCAGACCAACTGGAACGGCATCGTGGGAAGGATCGAGCTGCGCGCATCGCCGCCGGTGTGGATCGATGACATCGCAGTCTACCCGGATCTCGCCGCACGCAGCCTGCGCGCCACGGGGACCATCCGCAGCCTGAACGGCGCGCCGCCGGCGGGCGAACTCGTCGCCACCGTGCCCGATCTCCCGGGCGCCCGCGCGTCGGCGCGCGTCTCGGGCAAGTTCGAGATCGCGGTGCCTGTCTCCGGAGCGAAACTCTGGGACGAGTACGAGGGCTCGCTCTACACCTTGGTTCTGCGCTTCGGCGACGACACCGCCGAGGTGCCGTTCGGAATGCGGCAGATCGCGACCCGCGGCACGCAGTTCCTCCTCAACGGCCGCCCAATCTTTCTTCGCGGCACGCTGGAGTGCAATATCTTCCCCCTCACCGGATACCCGTCCACCAGGGAGGAAGATTGGGCGCGGCTGTTCCGCATCGCCCGCTCGTACGGGTTGAACGCGTTCCGGTTCCACTCCTACTGCCCGCCCGAAGCGGCCTTTCGCGCCGCCGACCGCGCCGGTTTTCTGCTCCACGTCGAGCTGCCCGTCTGGAGCCACAACGCCGGAAAGGATCCCGCCCTCAACGACTACATGCGCGCCGAGGGCTACCGCATCCTGAAGCAGTACGGCAACCATCCTTCGTTCACCATGCTCTGCCTCGGCAACGAGCTGATCGGCGACGACAAGTTCCTGGATGGCCTCGTGGGTGAATTCAAGGCCGCCGATCCGCGGCGCCTCTACACGTTCTCCGCCGACCATCGCCGCCGCGCGCCCGGCCCTACTTCGAATTATTACGTCACGCAGCAGACTTCCGCCGGGCGCCTGCGCATCAACGGCACACGCTTCGGGCGCACCGAAGACGGCACCGATCACGATTTCGCCGTCAGCGTCAAGGCTGTGCCGGTGCCCCTGGTGGCGCACGAGCTTGGCCAGTGGGCGGTGTATCCGAGTTTCGACGAGATCGCGAATTACACCGGAGTGCTGAAAGCGCGCAATCTCGAAGTCTTCCGCGACCAGCTTGCCGCGCGCGGCATGATCGCCCAGGCGCTGGATTTCCAGCACGCCTCCGGGCGCTTCTCGTGGTCCATCTATAAAGAGGATATGGAGGCCGCGCTCCGCACACCGGGCCTCGGCGGTTATTTCCTGCTCCAGTTGGAGGATTTTCCGGGACAGGGCGAAGCACTCGTCGGCCTGCTGGATTCGTTCTGGAATTCCAAGGGCATCCTCACGCCCGAGGAGTTCCGCCGGTTTTCCAGCGAGACCGTGCCGCTGGTCCGCATGAAGAAATTCGTGTGGAAGTCGGGCGAGACCTTCGAAGCGTTCGCCGAAGTGGCGCACTATGGCAAGCAGCCCATCGACGCCGCGGTGGCTCAGTGGCGGCTGTCCGCCGACGATGGCAAAATCGTGCTCACCGGCGCCTTTCCATCCGTGAGAGTCGCGACCGGCTCGGTCACGCCCTTCGGCACGATCGCCGTGCCGCTGAGCGGAATCGCCGGCCACCTGACGCTCACGCTGGAGGTACCCGGCACCACCGCCCACAACGACTGGAACCTGTGGGTCTATCCCGACGCCGTCACGACGCAGGCGCCGCCCGGCGTCACCGTCGTCACCACGTGGGAGGAGGCGCGGGACGCGCTGGCGCAGGGACGGCGCGTGCTGCTACACTCCGTCACCGGCCCGGCGCTGGAAGCCAATCGCTTCCTGCCTATCTTCTGGTCGAAAGCCTGGGGCGGGCAGAGCTTCCGCGATCAACCCAGCCACCTGGGCATCCTCTGCGACCCCAAGCACCCCGCGCTGGCGCACTTCCCCACCGCGAGCTACGAAGATTTCCAATGGTGGGAGCTGACCGAAGGCTCGCGTGCGTTCGTCCTCAACGACACGCCCGCGGACTTCCGCCCCATCGTGCAGGTCATCGACGACTTTCATCGCAACTACAAACTGGGCGCCGTCTTCGAAGCGGCGGTGGGAAGCGGTAAGCTGCTGGCCACCTCCTTCGACCTCGCCGCCAGCCTGGACCAGCGCCCCGTGGCTCGCCAATTGCTGCACAGCCTGCTCAGCTATGCCGCGACGTTCGATCCCAAGCCGCGGCTGGCGCCTGAAGATATCGACAAGATCACAGGATCGAGATGACCCCCGACGACCGATTCGAACTGCCGCCCGCGCCCGCCGACGAGACCGGTCCCGTCAAAGTCATCGAGGCCCGTTTCCTGGAAGCCAGGCCCTCCACGGACTCGGCGAGATCGACGAATCGAACCGCATCGTCGACGAAGTTCTCGCCATGGACCCGAACCACGGCGGCGCAATGGACTTGAGGCATCCATGACCCACACCTACAACGCCCGCTACGTCGGGAGCATCTCCGCCATCGCCGCGCTCGGTGGCCTACTGTTCGGCTACGACTGGGTCGTGATCGGTGGCGCCAAGCCCTTCTACGAGCGCTTCTTTCGACTCACCACGGAGCAACAGGTCGGCTGGGCCAACAGTTGCGCGCTGCTCGGATGCCTTCTGGGTTCGATCGCCGCCGGCGCCCTCAGCAACCGTCTCGGACGCAAGAAGCTGCTGATCCTCTCCGCATTCCTATTCGCCATTTCCTCCGTCCTCACGGGCTGGGCTCCGACGTTTCCCTTGTTCGTCGCCTGGCGCATCCTGGGCGGCGTCGCCATCGGCATGGCCTCCAATGTCTCGCCCATGTACATCGCCGAAATCAGCCCCGAGCAGTGGCGCGGCCGCCTGGTGTCGCTCAACCAGTTGACCATCGTGGCAGGCGTCCTCTCTGCCCAGATCGTCAACTGGCTGATCGCCCGGCCGGTGCCCGACAATGCCACAGCGGAAGCCATCCGGCAATCCTGGAACGGGCAGCTCGGATGGCGCTGGATGTTCACCGCCGTCGCCGTCCCTTCCGTGATCTTCTTTTGTAGCGCGTTCTTCGTCCCGGAGAGCCCGCGCTGGCTGGTGAAGCGCGGATTCGCCGATGCCGCGCGCCGCATCCTGGGCCGCATCGGCGGTCCGCGTTATGCCGAGGACGCCCTGGTGGAGATCCGCGCCAGCATCGGCTCGGAGCCGCGCGTCCGCGCCCTCGAGGTGCTGGCTCCGGGAGTCCGCCGGATTCTCGGCATCGGCATCGTCCTCGCGGTCCTCCAGCAGTGGAGCGGCATCAACGTCATCTTCAACTACGCCGAGGAGATCTATCGCGGCGCGGGTTACGGCGTCAGCGGCATTCTGTTCAACATCGTGATCACCGGCGCCATCAACCTGGCCTTTACGTTCGTCGCGCTCGGCTTCGTGGACCGCCTCGGGCGCCGCGCTCTCATGCTGGCCGGTTGCGCCGGCATCGCTCTGTCCCACACGCTGCTCGGGTTCGCCTACTATTTCGGGCTGAAAGGCCTGCCGGTGCTGGTGCTGACCCTGTGCACCATCGGATGCTACTCGATGTCGCTCGCCCCGGTCACCTGGGTGCTGATCAGCGAGATCTTCCCCAACCGCGTCCGCGGACACGCCATTTCCATCGCCGTCTCCGCCCTGTGGATCGCCTGCTTCGCGCTGACCTTCACATTCCCGGTCCTGAACGCGGCTCTCGGTTCCAGCGGTACTTTCTGGCTCTACGCAGGCATCTGTTTCGCAGGCTTCCTGTTCGTCAGGCTGCGCGTGCCCGAAACCAGGGGCCGGACTCTGGAGCAAATCGAGAAAGAGTTAAGCCTATCGTAGCCGGGCGCTCGCTCCGGTGCTATCCTCTTGGATTCGGAGACCCCATGGCCCTGATCCAATTCACCCGGAATCACACCGATCATTCCACTGACAAAGGTTATCAATTCGAGTTTTTCTGCGACCGCTGCCAAAACGGATTCATGTCGGAATTCAAAGCCTCGGCCATCGGTTTGGCCGGCAGCGCCATGCGAACGGTCGGCAATCTCTTCGGCGGTTTTCTCGGGAACGTAGGCGGATCCACCTACGAAATCGAGCGCGCGGTGCAGGGTCCGGGCCACGACGCAGCCTTCCGCACCGCGATCGAGGAGACCAAGCCCCAGTTCCGGCAGTGCCCGAAGTGTACCCACTGGGTCTGTCTCGCCACCTGCTGGAACGGCAAGCGCATGCTGTGCTTCGACTGCGCGCCCGACGTCGAGACCGAGCTCGCCAGCGCGCAGGTCCAGACCCAGGTGGACCAGATGAAGCAGAAGCTCCAGGAAATGGACCTCACCAAGGGCATGAACCTCACCGCCGAAGCCGCGGCGCTCTGCCCCGCGTGCGGCGCGCGCACGCAGGGCTCCAAGTTCTGCCCCGAGTGCGGCAAGCCGCTGCGGCCCAAGAACGAGTGTCCCCGCTGCGGCACCACGGTGGAGGCCGGAAGCAAGTTCTGTCCCGAGTGCGGCAATAAGATGGCCTGACCCGACATGCCCGCGTACTCCGGGAAGTTCCAGTACACCGGCGAAAACGGCGCCATCCTGAACCAGGGGCCCTGCCAGGTCACCTTCGACGCAGAGACCTGCGTGGTCACCCCCGCCGGAGGCACGCCGCTGGCCTTCGATCTGGGCGACGTGGACCGCACCGTGCCCGCCGAGTGGGATCTTCAGCTCGTCCTCTACACCGGCCGCATCGTGACGCTCAAACAATTCGGCGCCGCGTTCAGCGACATGGCCCGCGAACTTCTCGCCGCCTGGCGCGATCGCACGGTGCGGTGCCTGTTGCTCGAAGATCTCGAAGAGGCTGGGCGCTACCAGGGTATGGCCAACGGCGGGCCCGCCGAGATCCGCATTTTCAAGAGCAACATCGCGATCCTGCCGCAGGCC
Source organism: Verrucomicrobiia bacterium (assembly GCA_035578025.1). Taxonomy (GTDB): domain Bacteria; phylum Acidobacteriota; class Terriglobia; order Bryobacterales; family Bryobacteraceae; genus Solibacter. The sequence continues at coordinate 14,058 of DATJYJ010000379.1, read as the reverse complement.
GCGACGCCGATTCAATGGCGCCTGGCGGAGGTTGATACCATCCGCTTCGACGATGCCGCCTACAACATCATCCTGACGCGCGGAGACGAGCGGCTGGTGCTCTCAAAACTTGCCAAGAAAACGGATGAGGTTTTCGGCAAGCTCACCGGCGTACTCACCGCGCTGCGCGAGCATGCGGCCACGGTCCTGCACGGTGTCTTCCCGTTTCTCAATGCCGATCAGCTCGCGCGCCTGCTCCAGATCATGCCCGAGGGGCGCAGCGCCGGGCAACTCTCGCTGGACGCTATCCATCCCAAGCTTTCGCAGGCGCTCGTCGCGCGCGCCGTGGACGAGCGCCTGAAGCCCTATTTCGACGACCTCCGCTCGCGGGCGGTTTCCGAGCCGCTGATGGCGGGGTTCAAGTTCATCCGGCCGAACGAAGAGGAGGAGGCGTCGGAGGGAGAGTCGGAGACAGAGACCGAGGCCCCCGCGGAGCCCCTCTTCTTCTGGTTCTGGGTGCCTCTGCCGGGCAATCTCGCCGCCTGGGAATCGACCTCGGGAAGCGGACGCGCCACTTATTTTTTCCGGACAGAGCCGCCGTTTGCCGGATCGGTAGCCGGGCTCACCCGCGGCCTCGCGTTGGTGAATTTCCGGCGCGAGCCGGTCTATCTGTCGGACGACTCGCTCGATCAGCAGCAGCGCTATCATCGGTACGCAATCGGCGCCCGCAAACTGCCCGAACTGCGCCGTCTGCGGTCGGCCTATGTTGGGCGCGCCATTCACAGCTCGTTCGAAACCTGGCAAGAGCAGGTAACCAACGTTATCAACGGGCGGTGAGTTATAGTGGTTGCTTGCGTTGCCCCTATTGTTCAGCGTCCAGTGAAGACGCCTGGATCATCAACGAACACGCGGTTGCCATCCCGCCGGACCATCCGGTGGTGTCCTGCCACGTAGTGGTCGCACCACGCCGCCACGTTCCAGGCTTTTACGACCTCGACGTGGAGGAACAGCACGTCATCTGGGAGATGCTGGGCGAGCTCCGGCAGCGCATCCGCAGAACTCTCGACGTTGAGGGATTCGATGCCGGCTTCGTTGACGCCGGCGCCGGCGCCGAGGTTGCGCACACCCACGTGCACCTGATACCTCGGGTGCCGGGTGAGCGGATCCAGCGTCCCGTGGGCGCCGAGTGGGTGGCACTAGAATAGGACGGATGCCGTCCGAGCCGCTGCTCGCAGTTCGCAATCTCCACATCGGACTGACCGGCAGCCGTGAGATCCTGGGCGGTGCGTCCTTCGAAATCCCCGCCGGCAGTATCGTCGGCCTGTTCGGCGACTCCGGCTGCGGAAAATCTACTCTCGCCCTGGCGCTGCTCGGCCTGCTGCCGCGCGCCCGCTACCGTGTTGAGGGCGAAATTCTCTTCCGCGGGCGCGACCTGTGCCGGGTGAGCGCCCGCGACCTCGAAAAAATCCGGGGCGCCGGAATCTCCACCGTCTTTCAGGACCCACTCCTCGCGCTGAACCCCGTGCTTCGGGTGCGCACGCAAATCCGCGAGATCCTGCGGGCGCACGGCATCAGCGCCGATCCCGGCGAGTTGCTCGGGCTGGCCGGGCTGAACGAGCCGCACCGCATCCTGGAAGCTTACCCGCATCAGCTCAGCGGCGGGGAGCGGCAACGCGTCACCATCGCACAGGCCCTGGCCTGCCGGGCTCCACTGGTCATCGCCGACGAGCCCTTCACCGCGCTCGACGGGCCGCGCGTGGTGCAACTGATCGGCCTCTTCAAGCGGCTGCGCGCGGACCTCGGCACTTCGTTCCTTCTGATCAGCCATCATCCCGGAGTCCTGGCCGCGGCTGCCGATACGACCTTCCGGCTGCACGAAGGAGCGCTCACGAAACATGCCGCCTGAACCCCTGCTCACCGTGCGCGGCCTGTCCAAGACCTTTCACCAGAGGCGGTGGTGGGGCGGAAACGCGCCGGATATTACGGCGCTGGAGGACGTCAGCTTCACGTTGGACCGGGGGCGCACGCTAGCCATCGTGGGCCCGTCCGGGTCCGGCAAGAGTACGCTGGCACGCTGTCTCGCCGGGCTCGAGACCCCCACTTCCGGCGAAATCCGTTTTTCGGGAGCGCCCGTCGAAATGCAGCTCATCTTCCAACAGCCGGCCGCCAGCCTGAACCCGCGCTTCACCGCCGCGGAGGTGGTCGAAGAGCCGCTCGTCATTCAGGGCCGCGGGTGGCGGGCGGATCGCCGCCGGAAAGCGGAGCTGGTCCTGGAAGAGGTCGGGCTGCCCGCCTCCGTGCTCGACCGCCGCTCGCAACTGTTGAGCGGCGGCGAAAGACAGAGGCTTGCCATTGCGCGCGCCCTGGTGGTAGAGCCGAGACTGATCATTCTAGACGAGTCAATCGTCGGTCTGGACGTTGGTCTTCAGCAGCAGATAGCCGGGCTCCTGATCGACCTCCAGTCGCGCAGCAGCCTTAGCTACATTCTGATCTCCCATGATCTGGATCTGGCTGCAGGACTTGCATCGGAAATCGCCGTCATGGACCACGGCCGGATCGTTGAACAGGTCCCGGCCGCCGGTCTGAAGACGACGGCTTCCCACCCGCTGACCCGCGAACTGATCGCGGCAGCCAAGGTCTTGGCAACATGAGGTACCTGGCGCGGCGGCTGCTTCACGGCGCGTTCCTGCTGGTGGGCGTCTCGGTCCTGTCGTTTCTGTTCTCCGATCTGGCGCCGGGCGACTACTATTCGGAGCTCCAGTCCGATCCGCGCGTTTCGGCGGCGACGCTCGCAGCCCTCCGGACGCAAAACGGGCTCGACCGGCCTCTGCCCGTCCGCTACGCGACCTGGCTCAAATCGATCGGCCGGGGAGATTTCGGATACTCTCTGGCGTACCAGGGCCCGGTGGGTCCGCTCCTGGCGCAGCGCATCCCGGGAACCCTCTTGTTGACCGGCCTGGCGACCGCACTCGGGTGGCTGCTCTCCGTCCCTCTGGGAATCTGGAGTGCCGCCCGCCGCCGCTCCTGGCCCGAGGCGTCACTTAAAGTAATACTTTCTGTTTTGCTCTCTATCCCCGAACTCCTGATGGTTATTGCCCTTCTGGCTCTGGCCGTTCAAACAGGTTGTCTGCCAGCTGGCGGCCTGCATTCTCCCGGCCGCGCGGATGCCTTGGACGCCCTGCGCCATCTGGTCATTCCCGTCACGGTGTTGACCCTGGGCCTGCTGCCCATTCTGGTCCGTCACGTTCGCTCCGCCGTCTCCGAAGCCCTGGACGCACCGTTCGCCCTGGCCGCCGCCGCCCATGGCATCCCGTGGCGCCGCCTGTTGTTCCGCCACGTGCTTCCGGTCGCGATGAACCCGCTCATCTCGCTCTTCGGTCTCTCGCTTGGAAGCCTCCTCAGCGCCTCACTTCTGGTGGAAGTGCTGACAGGATGGCCCGGCCTCGGGCCCCTGTTTCTGGATGCCATTTTCGCCCGCGATTACGCCGTGGTCCTGGGCGTAGTCATGATTTCGACCGCCTTCCTGATTGGCGGCAACATGGTGGCGGATCTTCTGCTCTATCGCGCCGACCCGAGGATTCGAGGCTGACTTATGCCGGCGATCGGGAGCATTCGCATGGCGCTGGCCCTGCTGATCCCGATGCATGGCGTCGTGGTGTTTGCAGGATTTTTTGCACCCTACGACTACGCCGAGCAGCATCGCGACTACCCCTACGCCGCTCCCACTGGAATTCACTTTAAACCTCTCCCGTATGTCTATGGATTGAAGGGTGATAGCCAGGAAGATCGCACGCGGGTTTACGCCCTTCGTTTCTTCATACGGGGCCGGTTTTTCGGCACGGACCCGCCGGGACACGTCTTCCTTCTGGGGACCGATGGATACGGCCGCGACATCTTTTCGCGCGTCCTTTATGGCGGCAGGATCTCCCTGGCCACGGGCATCGTCGCCACTGGCTGGGCGCTCGCAATCGGACTACTCTGGGGTGTCACGGCCGGATTCTTCGGAGGCTGGCTCGACGCCGTCATGATGCGCGGCGCCGAGTTGTTTTTGGCCCTGCCCTGGCTCTACCTGCTGCTTGCGGCGCGGGCGTTTCTGCCGCTGCACATTTCACCGGTGCAGGCGTTCCTGCTGCTGGTGGCAATCATCGGGAGTGTGGGTTGGGTGCGCCCTGCACGACTGATCCGCGGGCTGACCCTGAGCCTGGTTCAGTGCCCCTACGTGGAAGCGGCGCGCGCCTTCGGCGGCGGGCCGGTATACCTCATCCGCCGCCACATCCTGCCCGAAACCAGGGGCATTCTTCTGACGCAGGCCACCATCCTGATCCCGTACTACATCCTGGCTGAGGTGACGCTGACCTTTCTGGGATTGGGAGTCGGAGAGCCGGTACCGAGCTGGGGCGGAATGCTGGCCGAGGCACGCCAGTATCATACGCTGGTGACGCACATCTGGATGCTGACACCGGGAGTCGCGACCTTTCTCACCCTGCTGGGTTATGTCCACCTTGCCGACGTGTTACAGGGCCGCCGCGACCCGGTCCGCTGAGCCGTACCGGGACGTTGGACTCAGCCGGTCGGGTCAGTACTTTGGTTAATATCCGTTTTAGGCCCAATGAGTTAAACTGACTGTGGGCCGTAGGGTGAAGCGACTGTTGCAGGCACTGAAATGGGCGATCGGCCTCGCCGGTCTAACATCTACCTTGTACGCAGTGGCAGACGACCGCCTCCTGGTGAGCGGTCCCGCCGGCCGGCCCGGAGGGCACCTGGTAGCCGCTCAGCGAAGCGAACCCAAGACCCTCAACTGGACAGTGGCGAGCGATTCGGGTTCCCGCGAAATACTCACTCGGCTGATGGCGGATCTGATCCACATCAACCGCGAAACCCTGCAAGTAGAGCCCGCCCTCGCCAAAACCTGGACTGCTTCGCCCGATGGTTTGCACTGGACGTTACATCTGCGCCAGGGCGTGCGCTTCTCCGACGGGCATCCGTTCGACGCCGACGACGTGATCTTCACCTTTCGCGCGATCCTGGATGACAAGGTCCATTCGCCGCAGCGCGACCTGCTCTTGCTCGAGGGCAAGCCGCTCGGGGTGCGCAAGATCGACGCCTTCACGGTGGCCTTCGACTTCCCGCAGGAGTATTCCGTCCCCGAGCGCATGTTCGACGGCATCTGGATCCTGCCGCGCCACAAGCTCGAAGCCGCCTGGCAGGAGGGCAAGCTGGCCGCCGCATGGGGACTGGGCACGAGCCCGGGGGATATCGCGGGCCTCGGCCCCTTCCGGGTCAAAGAGTATTTGCCCGGCCAGTACATCCGTCTCGAGCGCAACCCCTTCTACTGGAAGAAGGACGAAGCAAGCAACCAGCTTCCCTACCTCGACGAGGTGACGTTCCTCTTCGTGGGGAACGAAGACGCCCAGGTCATGCGTTTCCAGGCGGGGGAAAGCGACATCATCAACCGCGTGGGCGGGCGCAATTTCGCGGTCCTGGAAAAGGACCAGCGCCAGCGGAGTTACGAAATGCGCGACGCCGGTCCCGGGATGGAATACAGCTTCCTGGTGTTCAACCTCTCCGATGCCAAAGGCATCCCTCCCGAGATCGCCGCTCACCAGGCGTTTTTGAAGCGCAAAAGTCTTCGCGAGGCGGTTTCGGCGGCCATCGATCGCGAGGCCATCGCACGGCTGGTCTATGCGGGGCGGGCGGTGCCGATCGCGGTGCCGGTGCCGGCGGGAAATAAGCCGTGGATCGATACCAAGATCACGATCCCGGCGCGCTCGCCGGAACGCGCGCGCCAGATTCTCGCCGCGGATGGATTCCGGTGGGACAGCGCCGGATCCCTGCTCGATCCCGGGGGCGGGCCGGTCGCGTTCTCGATCCTCACCAGCAACAACAATCCCGAGCGGCTGCAGATGGCGGGCCTGATCCAGGACGATCTGAAGCAGATCGGGATGCGGGTCAACGTAATTCAGCTGGAGTTTCGCAGCCTGGTGGAGCGCGTGCAACGCACCCACGAATTCGAATCGGCGCTGTTGGCGCTCGCCGGGCCGGACGCCGATCCCAATCCCGACATGGCCGCCTGGCTTTCCAGCGGTGGCAACCACCTATGGAATCCACATCAGCCATCCCCGGCGACACCCTGGGAGGCCGAGATCGACAACCTGATGCGCCGCCAGATCGTCACGCGCAATTACTCCGCGCGCAAGCGCATGTTCGACCGGGTTCAGGAGATCCTGGCCGAATACCAGCCCATGGTGGCGCTGGTCACTCCGCACGTGCTGGCCGGCGCGCGCAAGGACCTGGGAAATTTCCGGCCGGCGATTCTCGAGCCCAATACGCTGTGGAATATCGATCAGCTTTACTGGCGAAAGGGAGCTGGCGGACCCGGCAGATGAATTCGCAACCCTCGGCCGATTGGAGCAACACACGCCTCGTAGCCGGTTGCCTGGAGGGAGACGAGCGCGCCTGGTACATCCTCCTGGAACGCTACAAGAATCTGATCTACTCCATTCCCTTACGCTATGGGGCCGCACCACAGGATGCGGCCGATCTCTTCCAGGCCGTCTGCCTCGACCTGTACAACGAATTGCACCGGCTGCGCGATCCCGAAGCCCTGCAAGGCTGGCTCATCCGCGTGACCGCGAACAAGTGCTATCACTGGAAGCGCCGGCTGGCCGCGCGTGCCACCGACGCCATCGACGAGACCGTGGACCGCATCTCCAGCTCCGAACAGATCCCCCCCGACCTGATGCTGATGCTGGAGCGCGAGCAGATGGTCCGCGAGGCCATCGCCCAGCTCCCGCCGCGCTGCCAGGAGATGATCCGCCTGCTGTTTTTCGAGCATCCTCCGCTGCCCTACGACGAGGTGGCCCGGCGGCTGCGGCTGGCCAAGGGTTCGATCGGCTTCATTCGCGGCCGATGCCTGAAGCGCATCAAAAAAATCCTGGAGGAAGAGGGCTTCTGATGGCGGTCTCCGCGGCGCCCCCGGAAGACGTGCAGCACCTGGCCGCGGAGTTGGCTCGCGAGCCCAACGCGGGACGGCGCAGGCAGCTTCTGGGAGCGCATCGCGAGCTGTGGCGGCCGGAAACCGTGTCGCGCTTCTACAACGAAGTGGTCCGCCTGCTGCACGTCGACGTGCAACAGGCCGAACGGATCGCACGGGCCGCATCCCAGGTGGCCAACCGGATCGGCGACGACGCATCGCGCGCAGCAGGCCTTCGCGCCCTGGCGCACATCTTCTACCGCAAACGCCACTACGAGCACTCCGTGGAACTCTACGAGAAGGCGCTGGCGATCTACCAGCAGCTCGGCGACGAACGCCAGGCCGGCCGGACGCTCAACAGCTCGCTGCAGAGCCTGATCTACCTGGGGCGCTATGACGAAGCCCAGGAGTGCGCCCGCAAGGCCCGGGAGATTTTCACCCGCCTCGGCGACCGCCTGCGCCTGGCCCGCCTCGACGCCAACATGGGCAACGTGTTCTACCGCCAGGACCGCTTCGAGGGAGCACTGGAACTCTACCAGCGGGCCTACCGCGCGTTCCTGGAGATCGGCGAGCCGCAGGACGTTGCCATCGCCCTCAAGAACACCGCCACCTGCCAGATCAGCCTCAACGACTTCAAGGAAGCCCTGGCCACCTACCGGCAGGCGCGCGCTTACTGTGTCGAGCACGGGATGCCGCTGCTGGTTGCGGTGGCCGACTACAACATCGCGTACCTCTATTACCTCCGCGGCGAGTATACGCAGGCCATCGAATTGTACCGGGCCGCGCGGGAAGACTGCGGCACCCACGGCGACGCCTACCGACAGGCCCTCTGCGACCTGGATCAGTCGGAGATGTACCTGGAGCTGAACCTGATCGAGGAAGGGGCGCACCTGGCGGGTCGCGCCGAGCGAGCCTTCCGCGACCTGGGTATGGACTACGAAGCCGCCAAGGCCCAGACCAACCTGGCCATTTCTCTCAGCCATCACGGCCACGGTACGGTGGCCCTGGAACTCTTTCACCACGCGCGCCGGCTGTTCGAGAAAGAGCAGAACCGCGCCTGGATTGCAACCATCGATCTCTACCAGGCGTTGGTACATTACCGCGACCGGCGCCTGGACGAGGCCCTGGAATTGTGCCGGCGCGCGCTGGAGTTCTTCAAGCCTTCGCCCCTGTTCACCAAGAGCGTGCTGGCGCAACTGCTGGTGGCCCGAATCCATCTCGAACGTGGCGCGCACGGCCAGGCCCGGAAGACCTGCAAGCAGGCGCTGGACCTGCTCGAATCGGCGGAAACTCCCGCCCTGAGCTACCAGGCGTGGTACGTGCTGGGGAGCATCGAGGAGGCCTGTGGCGCTCCCGCGCTGGCATATCGCGACTATCTCGAGGCTCACCACCATCTGGAAAACCTGCGCAGCCACCTCAAGGGCGAGGAGATGAAGATCGCCTTCCTCAAGGACAAGCTCGAGGTCTACGAGGCGCTGGTGCGCATGTGCCTCGACCGCGGCGATACGCCGGCCAACCGCGAGGCCGCGTTCCGCTACATCGAGCAGGCTAAATCGCGGAGCCTCGCCGACCTGATCGCCTTCCGCTCGCAGGGCCTGCCCGCGTCGCGCAAGACCGAGCGAGCCCTGGTGGAGCAGGTCAATACCCTGCGCGGCGAGCTCAACTGGTACAGCCGCACCATCCAGCTCCTGGAAGGGCGCGCCGCCAACCTGATGGCGCCGCAACTGGTGAAGCTGCGCCGCGCTGCGCGCGAATGCGAGCAGAGCCTGGTGGAGGCGCTGGGCAGCCTCCGCGTCGAGGACCAGGAATATGCCAGCCTCCAGACCGCCGGAGCGGTTCCGCTGGAGAGCATCCGGGCCGCGCTGCCCGACGATGCCATCCTGGTCCAGTATTACCGCGTGCAGGACACCTTCCACGCCTGTCTGCTTTCGCGCCGCATGCTGAAGATCGTTCCCGCCGGCTCCGCCTCGGCGCTGCGCCGTGTCCTGCAACTGCTTCGATTTCAGCTCTCGAAATTCCGCCTGGGACCCGAGTACGTGCGCACCTTCCACCACCAGTTGCTCGACGCCGCCAACTCCCACCTCCACGAGTCTTACCAGCAACTGATCGCGCCGCTGGAGCGCGATCTCGAACGCGCATCGCACGTGATCTTCGCCCCGCACGATTTTCTGCACTACCTGCCGTTCCACGCGCTTCCCGGCCGCGGCGGCGTTCCCATCGGAGAGCGCTGCCCGATCTCGTACGCACCCAGCGCCAGCGTCTACTATCTGTGCGCCAGCAAGCCGGGTCCTACGGCGGGCGGCAAGCTCGTGCTGGGGGTGCCCGACCCGGTGGCGCCGCAGATCCTCGACGAGGTGCGCGCGGTGTCGGGCGTGCTAGGGGAATGCGAAGTGTTCGTCGGGCCGGACGCTACCGATGAAGTCCTGCGCTCCCGGGGTCCGTCAAGCCGCCTGGTCCACATCGCGACCCACGGCTGGTTCCGGCAGGACAACCCGATGTTCAGCTCGATCCGCCTGGGGAACTCCAACCTCAGTCTCTTCGACCTGTACCAGTTGGATCTGCCCTGCGAATTGGTCACCCTGAGCGGATGCGGCACTGGACTGAATGTCGTGGTCGGCGGCGACGAACTGCTGGGCCTGGTCCGCGGGCTGCTGTATGCGGGCGCCCAGGGTGTCCTGGTGACGCTGTGGGACGTGAACGACCGCAGCACCGCGGATTTCATGAAGGCTTTCTACCAGAATTTGCAATCGGGCGGAAGGAACAAGGCGGAAGCGGTGCGGGAAGCCATGCGCGAGGTACGGCGAGAATATCCACACCCATTTTACTGGGCGCCGTTCGTGCTGGTGGGAAAATACGATGGCAACCAGGGGTAATTCCTCAATACCTTCGTTTGGGTAGAGTCTGTTATCAGGGAAATCCCCGGGTGACGTCCCCTTTACCTCCGATATCTTGCGTGTACTCACACCCCGACCGCTAAAATTGAGCTTCAGTGCTAATTGTTATGTTCACCGGTCGGGAAAAAACCTGCCCATCTCTATATCCAAACGGCGCCTCGGCCACCCCTCTGAAATGTGTGGAGGACTGTAACCAAGTTTTGTTTCGTCCTACAGCGGGAGTCAGCTAAACCGTATGAGCCACTATGCAATTGACCGATGGGTGGATATGAGCCGTGATCTGGCTGGACACGAGGAGCGCGCTGCGATGAGCGCTCATCTGGCGTCCGGATGTCCGGAGTGCATCCGTCTTTCCGATTTCACGGAGAAATTGGCGCGGACTTGCGAGAGCATGATACCGGCGGTAGTGCCTGACGCACCGCTGAGGATGGCCCGGGCGATATTTCCGGTGCGGGCACGGAAGCAAGGCGGGCGCGGGAAGCGCATTCCCTTCGAGCTCGTCTTCGACAGCTTCCTCGTGCCGGCGCCGGCGGGCCTGCGCGCCACCTGGCAGGTGGGGTGGCAGGGTCTCTACCAGGCAGGCGATTGTTCGGTGGATCTGCGGATCGAGCCGGAGCTGAAATCGTCCCGGTCAGCGGTCATCGGACAGATCACCAATCACGTGGCTCCGGAGACACACATGAGCAACCTGCCCGTTAGCCTGAGGTCGGGCAAACTCGTGGTCGCCGAGACGGTGAGCAACGCCTTCGGGGAATTCCAGTTGGAGTACGAGGAACAACCGCAGCTGAAACTCTGTATCGGGCTGGCAGATGCGGGAGAGATCCGGTTGCCGCTCAAAAGACTGGCGGCTGACCAGGCGGCGATCACCAGCCGCAAGACTCCCCGCAAGCCAACCGGAGGGGCACGATAGGAGCACCGCGGAAAAGGGAAATAATGGCCATGTCACGTCATCTAAACATCCCGGGACGCGCGGCCGTGATGCTGATGCTTTGGTGCTTCACCGGTTACGGCGAAGACCGGTTTCTCATCCGCGCCAAGGGCGACGTGCAACCGCTCGCGGCGCGGCACGGACTGCGAGTCGTCGCGTCACTTACCGGCTCTGCCGCCGGCCATCACATACTTGCCGGGTCAGGAAAGAACAGCCGCCAAAGCGTACTGGACAGCCTGGCTGCCGACGCCAGTGTGGTTTCGGCGGAAGCGGACCAGCCGGTTTTGCTGCCCGGACAGCGGGCCGGGGCTGCGGTCCATCCGGTTGCAGCCCCAAAGGGTGCGGCGTTTCCGCTGAACGGCGCTCCGACGTGGTACTACACGTCGCTGGCAGCGGCAGGTTATGTCAATCAGCCGGCCGCCGGATTGATCCGAACCAGCCAGGCGCACACGATTTCCGCCGGCAATGCCCGGGTGGCGGTGATCGATACCGGAATCGACCGCAGCAATTGGGTTCTGGCGTCTTCGATCGGCGAGGGTTGGGATTTCATCCACAACGTGCCGTTCGGCCAGGAAGTCGCGGATGTGAATCAGGAGACCACGCCGATCCTCGATCAGGAAACCACTCCCATCCTCGACCAGGAAACCACACCGATCCTGGACGGAGGCGCCGCGATCATCCTCGCGCAGGAAACCACTCCGATCCTGGATCAGGAAACGACACCGATTCTCGACGGCAAGCAACATCCGGCCTACGGCCACGGCACCATGGTTGCGGGCTTGATCCACCTGGTGGCTCCCAAAGCCACCCTGCTGCCGGTGAGGTCTTTCGCTGCCGACGGCACCTCCACGCTGGCCCAGATCGTCGCGGGCATCTACTGGGCGATCGACCATAACGCAGACGTGATCAACATGAGCTTCAGCACCAGGCAGAACTCGGGCATTCTGCAGAACGCAATCGATGCCGCCAACGCCAAAGGCGTGGTCTGCATTGCCGCCGCGGGCAACGACGGCCAGGCCATTTCGGTGTGGCCGGCGTCTTACGCGAGCGTGATCGGAGTCGGCTCGACGAACGACTCGGATACGCGCAGCCTGTTTTCGAATTATGGACCGGTGGCCTCATTGGCCGCGCCGGGAGAGGCTTTGATCACCACCTACCCCAGTACCGGCCCGCGCCAGCACTATGCCGAGGTTTGGGGCACGTCGTTCGCCGCTCCGCTGGTGGCCGGGACCGCGGCGCTGCTGGTGGACATCGGCAACCAGATGAACGGCGCGCAGGCCATGAGCGTTCTGTCGAAAAGCTCGGTGCCGATCGGAAACCAGGGGCTGGGAGCCGGTGAACTGAATGCATACCAGGCGGCATTGTCCGCTTCAAGGAGTAAAAAGTAGGAGCTACACAGGAACATGGGACCATTGTTGGACACATATCAGGCCGCCACTCTTCAACACATTTCTGGACCGGGCGCCGCTTCGCGGCGCGAGGAGCACGAGCCGCTGCCGATCTGGCTGGCGGTGCTGCTCGCCACCTCTTGCGAAGCCCGGTCGGACAGCACGAACCACACCATTCGATGGGATCATCGGGCGGGGCGCGCGACCTATACCAATGCCGGGAGCGAAGACGAGCGAATCGAGCCGCTGGGAGTGCGGCTGTCGCGTGGCGAGACTCTGGCGGTCTCATGGGGACCCGGAGAAACTTCATATACCCTGGAAGTGTTTGTTCAATAAGCTGCCTATGCACGGTTGACGGTGGTGCATCCGGCGCGCGATCATGGGGAGCACCAAAATGCAATCTGCCTTGACGACGACCACCCTGAACACTCGTACCCTGAAGCGGACCCCGGGCAGACGCAAGACGAGCGATGCGGGCGAGCTCCTGATAGCCGAACTGGCTGCCCGCCGCAAGCGGCTCGCCGAACTGTTGCGGCTGATCCGGCTGGAAGTTTCGCAGGAGATGGCGGAATCGCCCGCCAGCCACGCCTCCCGCTCCTGCCAGCGGGCCCCCTCCAGACCGGGCCGGAACCCCCGTTAGCCGTCGTTCCGGCCGCGCGGGGCATGGTATAGTCCCGACATGGATAGACGCTCTCTGTTTCGCCTTGCCGCCACCGTGGCTTTTCAGGCCGGAGCGATCGACCGCGTGCGCGCGGCCGCAAGCTCCGCCGGAAAACGAACCCCGGAAGAGATCGCTCCCGACGAAGACTTCTGGGCCGAGGTGCGCTCGGCCTTCAGCGTCGATCGCAACATCATCAACCTGAACAACGGCTATTGCAGCCCTTCGCCCCGGCCGGTGCAGGACGCGATGCGCCGCTATCTCGAATACACCGACATGGGGCCCTACCACACCATGGTCGCCGTGCTCGAGCGCCAGGTGGAAGCCGTGCGGCGCCAGCTCGCGCGCGCCGCCGGATGCGACCCCGAGGAAATGGCCATCACGCGCAACGCCAGCGAATCGCTCGAAAACGCGCAATACGGCATCGATCTCAAGGCGGGCGACGAGGTCCTGACCACCAACCAGGACTATCCGCGCATGATCACCACGTTTCAGCAGCGCGAGCGCCGCGAAGGCATCGTCCTCAAGCAGATCTCGTTCCCCGTGCCGCCGCCTTCGATGGACGACCTGTACCAGCGCTTCGAGCGCGCCATCACACCGCGCACGAAGCTGATCCTCTTCTGCCACATCACCAACCGCACGGGCCAGATTTTTCCGGTCCGCCGCATCTGCCAGATGGCCCGCGCGCGCGGCATCCCGACGATCGTCGACGGCGCGCACGCCTTCAGCCACTTCCCGTACAAGATCAGCGACCTCGACTGCGACTACTACGGCACCAGCCTGCACAAGTGGACCTATGCGCCCATCGGCACCGGATTCCTGTATGTGCGCAAGTCGCGGATCGCCTCCACGTGGAGCCTGATGGCCAGCGGGAAAGACGAGGCGGGCGATATCCGAAAATTCGAGGAGATCGGCACGCACCCGGCGGCCAATCACAATGCCATCAGCGAGGCGCTGCTCTTCAACGAGAACCTCGGCATCGACCGCAAGGCCGCGCGGTTCCGCTACTTGCGCGACCGTTGGGCCAACCGACTGGCGCAGCATCCCAAGTGCCGCATCCTGCACTCCGCCGATCCCACGCAATCGTGCGGCATCGGGTTCCTTTCCTTCACACCGGGCGTAGACGGCAGCAAGATCCGCGAAGCCTTGTGGAACAAATACAACATCCTGACCACGTTCATCGGCGGCGAGGAGTATAGCGGCCTGCGAATCACCCCGAACGTGTACACCACCGTGCG
>DATJYJ010000378.1:0-3084 GCA_035578025.1 Verrucomicrobiia bacterium | reverse complement strand
ACCGGCAGCGAGCTTCGCCGCCCGCTCGGAATCACCATCATCGGAGGCCTGATCGTCAGCCAGGTGCTGACGCTCTACACCACTCCGGTCGTCTATCTCTACTTCGACCGTATCCAGCACTGGTGGTACCGCATCCGCGGGGTTGCACCCGAGGCAGCCGGTCCGCCGGTGGGATCGGAGGTGTGATGTTATGACAAGCGTCAGAACGTCGAGGTGTCCGGCCCGCCCAGCCTTACCTCTTGCCGCCCTCGCGCTCTTCACCTCTGCTTGCACAGTGGGCCCCAAATACCAGCAGCCGGCCGCACCCGTACCCACTGCGTTTAAGGAAGCTCCGCCCGAAGGCTGGAAAGAGGCCCAGCCCGCTGACGGGGTCATCCGCGGCAAATGGTGGGAGGTCTACAACGACGCGGCCCTCAACGCGCTCGAAGAGCAGGTGGCCATCTCGAATCAGAACGTGCTCGCCGCCGAAGCCAACTACCGCGTGGCCAAGGCCGCGGTTCGCGTGGCGCGGTCCGCGCTCTTCCCCGGTGTGACGGCCGCCCCGTCGATCACCGCCTCCCAGACGTCCACGCGCGCCAGCACCGCGCACTTCGCCCCCTCCGGCGTCAATACGAATTATCTGCTCCCCCTCGACGCCTCCTGGCAGGTCGACCTCTGGGGCAGTATCCACCGCACGGTGGCCGCCAACACCGCGCTCGCCCAGGCTACCGAAGCCGACCTGGAAAACGCGCGCCTGCTCTACCAAAGTGAGCTCGCCATGGACTATTTTCAGTTGCACGGCACCGACGGCCAGCGCGATCTGCTCGATCAAACCGTCAAGTCCTATCGCGACTACCTCAACCTCACTCGCTACCGTTTCGAAGGCGGCATCGCCACAGAGTCCGACGTGGCGCAGGCCGAAGCCCAGCTCTATGGGGCCGAATCCTCGCTCACCGATCTCGGGGTGCAGCGCACCCAACTGGAGCACGCCGTCGCGGTGCTGATCGGCAAGCCCCCGGCCGAAATCAAGGTGGAGCCAGCCTCATTGAGCTTGCCCCCTCCGGCGATCCCCCTCGCCGTGCCGTCCGCCCTTTTGGAGCGCCGCCCGGACATTGCCTCCGCCGAGCGCCGCGTCGCCGCCGCCAACGAGCAGATCGGCATCGCCAAAGCCGCCTTCTTCCCCACGCTGACTCTCGGGCTCACCGCCGGGGTGCAGAGCGCGAGCTTTATCAACTGGCTGACCTGGCCCAGCCGTTTTTGGTCCGCCGGCCCGCAATTGGCGCAGGTCCTGTTCGATGCCGGCCGCCGCCGCGGCGAGGTCCAGTCGGCCCAGGCGCAATACGATGCCATCGCCGCCAACTATCGCCAGACCGTCCTGACCGCCTTCCAGCAGGTGGAGGACAACCTGGCCGCGCTGCGCATCCTGCAGGAAGAATCCGCCCAGCTCGACCGCGCCACCACCGCCGCCGAGCGCTCGCTCAAGGTCTCCACCGCGCAGTACACCGCCGGCACCGCGACCTACCTGCAAGTCATCGATGCGCAGGCCACCGTGCTCCAGGACCGTCGCTCCGCCATCGACGTCCTGACGCGCCGCATGACCGCCAGTGTGCTTCTGATTGAGGCCCTCGGCGGCGGGTGGGATAATTCGAAGCTGCCAAGCGCGACCGACGTGCGGTCATCGCCGTAGAGCATTCATTTCGCGCAGCGGATGCCGAAATCGAAGCGCCGTTCGTCGCGCCGGAAGTTGCTGTTTTCGAATTCCAAAAAGGTCGGGCCGAGCCCGATCGCCCGCTGCCGGACTCCACGGATCGGCGAGTACGGCTCCGGGCACGTGGCATACGATCCGCCGCGCAGCGATCCGGCCCCGGCGCGCGTGATGCTCGAGTGCGGACCGCCGTCCCGCACCCACTCCATCGCGTTGCCCTCCACGTCGAACAGGCCCCAGGCGTTAGGCAGCTTGCGTCCGACGGGCATCGGGTGTTCATCGGTATTGTCGAAATACCAAAGGTACCGGTCGTCGATCTCTTCGCCCCAATAGTGATACGTGGTGGATCCGGCGCGCGCCGCGTATTCCCATTCGGCCTCGAACGGAACCCGCCCGCCGATAAATTCGCAATAGGCCGTGGCGTCGTTCAGACTCATAAAGACTACAGGCTGACGGTCCGAGAGCGCAAATCCCGGAGAACGCCACGTGTGCGTGTCCCCGGATTTTTCGGCATCCGTGCGATAGCTGGTGGCCCTGACAAACGCGCGAAACTGTCCGACTGTGACCTCATACTTCGAAATCTGGAAAGCACGCTCGATCGTCACAAGTTTCTTCGGGAGGCTCTTGGCGCACGCCTGAACCGGCTCGCAGCCCATGACGAACGAGCCGGCGGGAATGGTAGCGAACTCGGGCTTCTGGGCGTAAACGAGGATGACGCTCGCGGCCAGCAGCAGCCCGCGGATCATGCCAGGCCCTCCACGTGAACACACAGAAGGTTGCCGCGCCTCTCCACGCGGTAGGCGCGCAGAGGCTGCGGCTTCTGTGCGTTCGGCCAGCGCAAGACCGTTCCATCGAGTGCGAATTTCGCGTGTCCCCAGCACGTGCAATACAGATGCCGGTGCCGGTGTACGTAGGTCAGGGCGCCCCCGCCGTGCGTGCATTTCTGGTCCAGCGCCACAAACTCGGCTTTGGCAGGCCGTGCCACCAGGATCTGTAGCTTGCGCGCCGAGTCCGCAATCTTGATGGCATCGCCGGTGTGTTTGAGGTCCGGAGTCTGCGCCAGGTCGATGGTCACCAGCCCCGGCTCGAACGAAACGGCCCCGGGAGGCGGCGAAGCCAGCGTGCAGCAATCATGCGTCGCCCCGGCCAGGCACGCACAGGGCGCGGAAGAAAAAAGGGCGGCCGACTGCAGCCATTCGCGTCGGGTCACAATAAAAGAATATCAGATCCCAAATATCAAGTATGCTAGTTCAGCAGGCGGCCCTGGCGCAGGTATGCCGGCGTGTCCAGGTCGTCCATGTCGAGGACCGGATCGGCTTCGGCGATCAGGGCGGGCTCGGACTCGGGTTCCGGCTCGGGCACGACCTCCGGCGGGCGCTCGGGTTCGACGACCGGCTCGG
>DATJYJ010000377.1:0-4009 GCA_035578025.1 Verrucomicrobiia bacterium | reverse complement strand
GTGGTACGCCCAGATTGCCGACCGGATCACGAAGGTGGCCGGCGTTCGCGCGCAAGTGAATGGACCCGTGCGCGGCGGCCCGTTCCCGACGCTGAACATCTCCTGGGATCCGGAGCGGATCGGCCTCACCGCCGGTGAAGTCGGACGCCTGATGCTGGAGGGCCAGCCGCGCATCATGACGCAGGCCGAAGGCGAAGGTCATGCATTCCTGTTGCGGCCGGCCGCGCTGAAGCCCGGCGAACACGAGATCGTAGCGCGCCGGCTGTACGAGGTCTTCTCGGCGGCAGGCAAGAAGAAGGAAGCGCGCACGCCCTCTGCGCCTTCCATGAACCTGGCCGGTGCCTGGGATGTTGAAATTCACTACGAAGTTGGCTCGGCCCGCCACCGGCTGTTCCTCACCGCCGACGGAAGCCGGATTGCCGGGACCCACAGCGGCTGGGCATATCAAGGCGACCTGAAAGGTGAGATCGACGGTGATCGCGTGAAGTTTCGCAGCACATTGCCGGCGGACGGCAACGTACTCACCTATTCGTTCAACGGATCTGCCGCCGGCCAAGAGATGTCCGGCGAGGTGCGGATCGGCGAATACGGGTCCGCCAGGTGGCGCGCCCTGCGCCACACCGCGAATGGCTGATCGGACATAGCAGATTTTTGTGCAGTCATCCTCCCTTGTGGAGTATCCTATTCCTAATCTGAATGCTCATTAAGGGGGGGCTCAGGATGCATAAGGGTCTGTTTGCTGCTTCTTTCTCGGGATGTCGATTGCCTCGGTCATCCACGCCCAACTCGCGACTACCACGTCGCTGGTCGGCACGGTTTCCGATGATTCGGGAAAATCCATTCCCAACGCCAAAGTAACCGCGATCAACGCCGGTACCAGCGACACCTACACGGGGCTCACGAATGAGCAGGGATTTTACAACCTGCAGTTCGTGGCGGTCGGCGACTACAACCTCACCATCGAAAGTCCGGGATTCCAGTTGTTCAAACTCAACGGGGTCCACGTGGATATCAATCAGGTGGTGCGCAACGATGTAACGCTGAAGGTCGGAAATGTAGTGGAGACCGTGACCGTGCAGGCCACCGCTACCGCCCTCAAGACCGACGATGCCACCGTCTCCGAGATCATCAACGCCCGCAGCGTCGCTGAGCTGCCGCTCTCGAACTCGGCCCGCGATCCCATGTCCAGCGCTCTCACCACGCCGACGGTCCTGCAAGGGCCGAAGTCGGCGGCTACCGGTACGCCTCCCGGCCAGGACTTTATCGGCGCCGGCACGCGCGAGATCCAGAACAGCATGACGCTGGACGGCATCAGCATCATGAATAATCTCATCACCACCACGCCCACGCGGCCCATGGTCGAATCGGTGCAGGAGGTCGAGGTCCAGACCGGAACCTACTCGGCGCAGTACGGCTCCTACATGGGCGTCCATATCAACATGATCACCAAGGCCGGCACCAACGACATCCATGGCTCGATGCTCGAGTTTTTCCGCAACCAGGTGCTGGACGCCCGCAACTTCTTCACCCTGCCGACCCCCGCGAACCCAACCGCGGCCAAGCCGCCGCTGCGTCAGAACCAGTTCGGTGTGGAGTTCGACGGCCCGGTTTACATTCCGAAAATTTACAACGGCAAGAACAAGACCTTCTTCATGGCCTCCTATGAAGGTTATCGCCTGGTGCAGCAGGCCACGTCGCTCTCGACGGAGATGCCGGCGGTGTTCTTCACGGGCAATTTCTCGTCGGTGCCGACGTCGAGCATCACCGGCGGGGCAATCAAGGATCCTCTGAACGGCAATGCCCCGTTCCCCGGCAACATCATCCCAACCAACCGCATTTCGCCGGTCGTGCTGAAGCTTCAGCAGTATTATCCTGCGCCCAACCTGCCGGGCCTGACCAGCAACTTCTCCGTGCCGGTGCCCACCACCATCTCGACCAACCAGACTGTGGACCGCATCGACCAGAACATCGGCTCCAAGGTCCGGTTGTACGTGCGCGCGCACTGGCAGGACGAGTCGGTGTTTGGCGGCGCTTCCATTCCCGTCAATGCCAGCACCGTGCCCGTGAACACGACCAACTACACGGTCGGTTATACCCACACGCTGACACCCAGCGTGGTGAACGATTTTCGGGTGGGCCGGTACTTCCTGAATACGTCGACGCTCAACTACTTTACTACCAGCGGCAAGACCACCGCCGGCACGGATCTGGGGATACCGAACTTCAATGGAGACAGCGCGTACAACAACCCAGGCATCCCGGACTTCGGCATCACCGGTTTCAACGGATTCAGCAACGGCGGCAGCAACTGGTACCAGAATGACAGCACCGTGCAGATCTCAGAGCAGGTCAGTTGGAGCCACGGTTCGCACAATATTATGGCGGGCGCCGAGTTCCGCCGGCTGGCTACCGGCCGCGCGGCGGTCAATAGCGCACGCGGCACGTTTACGTTCAACGGCGTGCTGACCGGTTACGCGCCGGCCGATTTCATTCTCGGCAACCCACAGTCGTTCGCCACCCCCGGGCCCGAAGTTCGCGGGCGCACCGCCGAATGGCGCGACGGTTTCTTTGTGCTCGACAAGTGGCAGATCTCGCGCAAGCTCACTCTGAACTACGGCATCCGCTACGAGCTGCCGACCGTGCCCTATACCATCAACGGCGTGGCCACGGAACTCAATCAAAACCAGACGGCTCTGGTGGGCGGCACGCCCGGTTTCCGCTTCATCGCTCCCAATCACACCAACTGGGCTCCGCGCCTCGGATTCGCATACCGGATCAACGAGAAGACTGTGTTCCGCGGCGGGGCCGGAATTTACTACAACCCGAATCAGACCAACAGCTATACGTTTTTGAACACCAATCCCCCGTACACCACGATCCTGACCTGTACCTGGAGCACCGGGCTGCCGGTAGTCAGCTTGTCCAACCCGTTGGGTTCCCCCGGGGTCTGTCCCGCGGCTCCAACGGCGGGCTTGATTGTGACCGCCCCGTGGCACCAGCCCACGCCTCGCATGAACCAGTGGAGTGCGGGACTGCAAAGGCAGCTCTGGAACGGCAGCGGCCTGGAAGTGCAGTATCTCGGCAACCACGCCTACCATCTGGATCGCAGCTTCTATAACAACACGCCGTTGCTTCCCGGACCAGGATCGGTCAATTTGCGCCGGCCGAATCAGCTTTTTGGCCCGATCCGGACCATCAACATGGACGAGATTGCCAATTACCAGAGCATGAGCGTCATTTTCCGCGAGCGCGCCACACATAGGCTGAACGTGCTCGCCAGCTACACCTGGTCGCACTCTCTTGATGTCAGCACGGACTCCAATGGCGGCGGCACTCCGATGAACCCTTACTGGTGGAAGGCCGACTACGGAAACTCCAACTGGGACATCCGCCACCGTTTTGTCGGCACCTTCGTCTACGACATCCCGTTCTTCAAGGTGTCCAACCCCTTCCTGAAGGCTGCATTGACCAACTGGCAGACCAGCGGCGTGATTACCCTGCAAACCGGAATCCCGTTTAACGTCTCCACCGGCACCGACACGGCGAACACGGCCTCCAGCGGCACCTACCGCCCGGACCTGGTTCACGCTCCGACCGACAATTGCGGACGCGGCCACCTGATCGGCTGCATCGACGCCAGTGCGTTTACGGTGCAGGACCTGTATCCGATTACGCCTACGAACTACGCCTACGGAAGCGCCGGCCGCAACCTGCTGCACGGTCCCGGCTCGGAGACCGTGAATTGGTCCTTGTTCAAGAACTTCCCCATCAAGGAGCGCATGAAGTTCCAGTTCCGCTTCGAGACGTTCGCGCTCTTCAACCACGCCAATTTTGGCAATCCTTCCGCCACGCTCGGAACGTCGTCGTTCGGCAACATCACCAGTGCCGGCGGGAACCGGAACATTCAGTTCGGCGCGAAACTGCAATTCTGAGGCATTGGCCGCGGGCCCGATCAGGCTTTCCAGACCGTTCCCTGGCGCCACGCCAGGTTAGCAAGATGCGCGGCGCG
>DATJYJ010000376.1:0-2276 GCA_035578025.1 Verrucomicrobiia bacterium | reverse complement strand
ACTTCCATGCGGTCGCCATAATCCCGGCCGACTTCGATCTTCTGAATGTGCACCGTGTGATCGTCTCTGACCACCGCCACTTCGGTGCCTTCGCCGCGCACGATCAACGCATCGCTCGGAATCCGCAGCGGAGCGTTAGGTCGAGCGCTCGTCAGCTCGACGCGCGCGTACATGCCCGGCAGCAGCGCGCCGCCGGGATTGGGCACGTGAACCTCCACCAGCAGCGTGCGGCTGGCGGGATCGAGCGCGTTCGCGGTCCGCGCCACCGCGCCCGCGAACTGCCGCCCGGGCAGGTTGGAAACGGTCAGCACCGCGGGTTGGCCGGGACGCACGCCGCTGGCGTTCGCCTGCGGCACATTGACGTAGGTGCGCAGCGTGCCGATCTGCGCGATGCGGAAGAGCAGCGTGTTGCCGGCATTTACCAGCGCGCCCACGTCCACATTGCGCAGCGTGATCACGCCGTCGAAAGGCGCCTTGACCAGGCGGTAGCCCTGCACCGTGTCCAGCCGCGCCAGGTTCGCCTCGGCGGCGGCCACGTTGCTCCGCTGCATGGCCACCGCCTTTTCGAAGGCTTTGGTGGCGGCCGTGAGCGACTTGTACTCGGATTGGTAGCGGTCGTTCTCCTGGCGCGACACGACCCCCTTGCCCGACAGGGCCGCCCATCGCTCGGCCGTGATCCGTGCGAGATCTTCGTCCGCGCGGCTCCGCTCGTAATTGGCCACGGCCTGGTCCACCGCCGATTGCGATTGCTGAAGGCTCGCGCGGGCCTGGCGGATCTGTTCGTCCACTTCCGGAGCTTCGATCTCGGCCAGCGTCTGGCCGGACTTGACCAGATCGCCGATATCGACCGTGCGGCGCAGAAGGTACCCGTCGGCCCGCGCCAGAATCGGAGCTTCGGTGATGGCCTGGATGCTGCCGGGCAGCTCGATCTCGCTCTTACCGGGCGAGCGCGTCACTTGCACGACATCCACCCGCGGCGCCGCCTGCGCCTGTTCCCGCGCCTCGCCGGCAATCAGGGCCTGCCGTTTTTGCAGCGGAATGTACCCGGAGAGGAATGCCACCACCGTCAGCACCACCACCGCCAGCAGAATCGCCCAGATCGTGATGGCCGAAGGACGCCACACGTCCGGCGAAGGTCCGGCGTGCGGAGTGCCATTTCCCGTGGCCTTCAGTTCCTGGATCTGCCGCTTGAGATCTTCGTTCTCCCGCAGAAGATCGGAGAGGCCGGGTTGATCGGGTTCGGTATGCCTCATCGGGTGTTCAGTTCTTCCAGTCTACGCTCATGATCCACCGGCGGCCTGGTGCGCAGGTAGGAGTAGATGATCGGCACCACGAACAGCGTGGTGATGGTGGCAAACATCAGCCCGCCGATCACCGCGCGCCCCAGCGGCGCATTCTGCTCGCCGCCCTCCCCCATGCCCAGCGACATGGGCACCATGCCCAGAATCATGGCGGTTGCCGTCATCAGAACCGGCCGGACGCGCGCATGTCCCGCGGAGAGCATCGCGTCGCGCGCCGAGGGCAAGGTCTGCCGCTCGTCGTTGGCGAAAGTCACGATCAGGATGCTGTTGGCCGTGGCCACGCCGATGCACATCATGGCGCCCATCAGCGAGGGCACGCTCAGCGAGGTGCCGGTGAGGAAGAGCATCCACAGGATGCCTGCCGTCGCGCCGGGCAGCGCCATCAGGATGATGAAGGGGTCCAGCCACGACTGGAAGTTTACGGTCATCAGCAGGTAGACCAGGACCACCGCGAACACCAGGCCCAGCGCCAGGCGGAAGAACGACGATTGCATCGTGTCCACCTGCCCGCGCAGCGAAAAAGAGGTGCCGCGCGGCAGATGGGGTTCTTCGTCGCGCATGAGCTTCACCACTTCGGCACCGACGCCGCCCAGGTCGCGCCGGTCCACGTTGGCGAAGACGTCGAAAACCGGCCAGACGTTGTAGTGGTTGACGATCACCGGCATGTACGACCGCTGCACCGAGACCAGGTTCGAAAGAAGCTGCGTGCTGTTGGCGGCGGCTCCCGGATTGCCGTACGCCTGCGACGCACCGTTCGGCGATGTGCCCACCGAAGCCGGCCCGGAGATGGACGCGCCCGCCATCGACCCCGCGGTGGTGCTGTTGACGGCGCTCGTGTTGGCGGAGATCGGAGTGCGCAGGAGCGCGTCCAGGGAATCCAGGCGGTATTGGGGCGTTTGCACGCCGACGTTGTAGTTGACGCCGTTGTTCCAGTTCATCCAGAAATTCGGCGCCACCGTGCCGCTGCCGCTGAGC
>DATJYJ010000375.1:0-17881 GCA_035578025.1 Verrucomicrobiia bacterium | reverse complement strand
GGTCACGGGGCAGGCGCCGTCCACCGGACAAACCGGCGTCAGCTATGACTTCGACCAGCGCTGGACGGCGCTGGTGGCGCAGCCGCGCAACCGCTTCGAAACCGGTGCCGTGTGGATGCTGCCCCGGCGCGACGCCACGCTGGAGACCAATCCGCTGCGCCGCGCGTTCGACGGAAAGCAGCCGGGATGCGTGTGGCACCGGATGTTCCTGGACGGCACCATTCCGCCGGGCACGCAGGTGAGCGTGGCCAGCCGCGCGGCCGATTCGGTAGACCTGCTCGACGGGGCGGATTGGAACCCGGAGCCACAACCCTATCTGCGCCTCACCGGCCCCGAGTTGCCGTACTACCAGCCCATCCTGAACTGTTCTGGCGGGCGCGCCGGAACCTGGGAACTACTGTTCCAGGCGGCGAAAGGGCGCTACCTTCAGGTCCAGCTCACGTTCGCCGGGAACGGCCGCAGCACGCCGCGGCTGCAGGCGGTGCGAGTCTACTACCCGCGGTTTTCGTACCTGAAACAATATCTGCCCGCCGTGTATCAGGACAACGCCGCGTCGGCGAGCTTTCTGGAACGCTACCTTGCGAACCCCGAGGGCTTTTTTACCGTGCTGGAGGGGCGCATCCAGCAGGTACAGGAACTGTTCGATCCGCGCACCGCGCCGGGCGAGTACCTGTCCTGGCTGGCGGGTTGGCTCGGCATCAGCTTCGATTTCACCTGGAGCGAGACCGTGAGGCGTTTCTTCCTGGCCAACGCGGAGCGTTTTTTCCAATCGCGCGGCACCACGGACGGAATTGTGCGGATGATCCGGCTGGCCCTCGATCAGTGTGCCAATTCGAGCCTGTTCGACCCCGCGGACCTCCAGCACTTTTCCGTGCGGATTGTGGAGAACTACGAGCTGCGCACCGCCCCCGCCCTGGCCTTGGGCGATCCCACGGCCGTGCAGTCGCCGGGGACCGTCACACAGAGCGGCGGCTGGACTCCGAGCCAGGGTGCGGCCGTGCTCAACCAGCAGTTCCTCAGCTTTCTGAGCACGAAGTATGGAACCATCGGTGCGCTGAACGCCGCGTGGAAGACCAGGTACTCCGGATTCGACGACCCCAAGCTTCTTCTGCCGGCAATCCAGCCGCCCCAATCGGCACAGGCGTCCGACTGGCAGACTTTCCTAGGCCAGAACCTGAGCTTTCCTTATACCGCTGTCACCGATGCCGACGAGCCGGCCTACGAAGACTTCCTGGCGAGGCGTTACCGGCAGCCAGCGGACCTGAATCTGGCCTATGGACTGACCGGCGGTACCGCGCTCGCCAGCTTCGCGGACGTTCTGGCGAAACTGTGGCAAGGCGTGTTGGCGGTTGCGCTGCCGGCCGGCGGCACGTTCCTGCAAGACTGGATTCTTTTCGTTTCGGTGGTGATTCCTGCAAGCCGCAACGCGCACCGGTTCAGTGTGATCGTGCCGGTGGATTTGAACGCCGACGTGTCCACGCAGCTTGCCCGCCGCGACCTGGCGCAGCGCGTCGCTCAGCAGGAAAAGCCGGCCCACACGGATTTCGACGTCAAGCTGTACTGGGCCGTTTTCAGCGCCGGCCTGTCGCGCGTGGGCCTGGAGACCGTGGTGGGCCCCAGCAGCCGTTTCGCGGCCCTGCTCCTGGGCCAAGGTTCCATGGCCGGCTCGTTCCTGGGCTATGTCGAGCCCTGGAACGTGCGCGGCCGCCTGGTGGCCGGCAGAGATCAATTGAAGCAGCCGGCCGGAGTCCCGTGCGGAGGATCGGGCATATGAGCACAACATTTCAAACACCGTCACCGAGCTTACGGAAGCTCGACCCTTCCAAGCGGGTGAACTATACGTTCGGCCTGGTCCTGGGAGCGGAAGAATTCCTGCAAGCGGACGCTTACTTTCTGGCCAAGCACCACGTCGAGAACCGGCTCCTGCACGGGTACGGTACCGTGTGCGGGCTGGACGTGCTGGTGCAGACGTCGCCCACTCTCGAAGTTCAGGTGACTCCCGGGTGGGCGATCAATCCCAAAGGCCAGGAGATTCATGTCTCCCAACTGATGTGCGTGCAAGTCCAGGACTGGCTGCAGGCCAACAAGGACGCCCTGGGTACGGCGCTGGGCTCGATGCCCTCGGTACTGAACTTGGCCGTGGTGCTGTGTTATCGCGAGTGCAAAACCGACGTGGTGCCGATTCCCGGCGAGCCGTGCCGCACGCAGGCGGATTCCATGGCGCCCTCGCGCATCGCCGATTCCTTCGAACTAATGTTGTGTCTCGACCGGCTAGCATCCCCGCCGCTGGGCTCTCCGCCGTACGATCCCATGGCTGCCGGCGGCCTTTGCCTGTACCGTCCCCCCGAGCTCGAAGAAGTGGCCGCCCAGGCTTTTGGAAGGCTCTTGTCGCAGTTTCAGGTTTCGGCCGCCGGGCCGTTTCTGACCCTGCAGCAGGTGGAACTGTTGGTTCGCGAGCTGGCGCAGAACGTGGGTTCCCCGCCCTTCGGGTCCCCGCCCTCCGGGCCGCCTTATCTGATGCGGAGCCAGGACGCGGGCGATTTTGTGCGTGCCGCGTTCCGCACCTGGATTACCGAGGTGCGGCCCTTCATCGTGGCGCAACAGGGTGCCGGCCCCTGCTGCCCGCCGCCCGAAAAATGCGTGCTGCTGGCCGAAGTCGCGGTCACGCTGAACCCGGGCTGGATTGCCAGCGGCGTGACCGTGGACGATTCGCACCGGCCCTTCCTGGTGCCGACCCGCCTCTTGCAGGAAGTCTTCTTCGAGGATCCCGGTTCCGCCATCGGCGCTCCGGCCTACCGCGCCGTGGCAGCGGGCTTCTTCAACATCAACGGAACGGCCAGGGGCCCGGTCTTCAACCTGATGGCCACAGCCGCGGCCAGTGGCGAATTTCTGCTGCAATTCAATGGCTACCAAAACCCCAACACCACAGCGGGGATCAACTACATCGTGAAAGGCACGGTGCAGGACACCGCGGCATTAGGGGCAACACGGGCGACCGTCGAGTTCGTGGGGTTCGAAGCCACCGCCATTCGGATCAGGATTCAAAACACCGCCCAGGCCGCGCTTGGCGCCGGCTTCGGATTCATGGTGGAGATTTCGCAGATCGGAGGCGGCTCATGAGCGCCGTGAACCTGTTGTCGCCGGTGCTGAACGGCGGGATCCAAAACGTCAACTTCGTCAACGGCCGCGTGCTCACCGCAGAGGACCTCACGGGAGAGCGCCGCGCGAATCTCCAGCGCCAGCGTTACCTGGGCCAGTGTGTGGGTGAAGGGGTAGACCACGGATTCGCCATCAAGGTCTCCGCCAGCTCGATTCCCTTCGGACAGCAGGTGGTGACGGTTACAGCCGGGCTGGCGCTGAATCGAAACGGCGAGGTGCTGTACCTGGGCTCCGATACCGATGTCACGCTGGCCGCGGCTCCGCAGCCGGGACCGGTGAACGGCGGGCTCTTCGCTCCCTGCACCCCGCCGCAGACACAACTCTCGAACCCCGGAATCTACATTCTGACGGTGATGCCGGCCTCGGGATTTCAAGGCCAGGCACCCATCGTCCAGCTCAACTCGACCGGCGTGGCGGCGTCCTGCGGCAGCGCTTTCGCCACTGCCGGCGTCCAATTCCGGCTCCTGCAGATCACGCTCGATACGGCGGGCTCTCCCCTGCAAGCCAGCCTCTTCCAATTGGCGAACCAGATCCAATCGCAGCTCGCCAACAATGCCAGCCAGGTAAGTGTCGCGCCCGCTCTTTCGCAGCTCCGCAACGGCCTGGCCTATGCCTGCTTCGGCACCGAACAGGTGGAGCAGTACGCAACCGACCCATTGGATTTCCTGTCGCAGGCATCGCCGTTTTCGAGCTATGGCGCGGTGGACCAGTCGCGTGCTGCGGGTCTATTGACCAACTGCGAAGTGCCGCTGGCCCTGCTCTATTGGACCCCGGCGGGAATCCAGTTCGTGGACATGTGGTCCGTGCGCCGGCGCATCACCCGCGAACCGGCCACCCGAAAGCTTCCGCTGCTCGAAGGCGACCGCCGGGTAAGCGAGGCCGAGGCGATGCTGTTGCAGTTTGAAGATCACATGCAATCGCTGCTTGCCGGCCCGTCCGCGCTCAATACCATCAGCGCTGACAATTACTTCCTGTTCCTTCCGGCCGCCGGAATGGTCGAAGTTACCGGCAACGGAATCGACGCTGTCACCACTGGCGCGCAGCTCACCGGCTTCGTCCTGCCGACCTTTTTCGGTGTGCATGCTTCGAGGGATATTGCCACCACCAACGGCAACCTGCTGCGCGATCTGTTCCAGGATGCGCTTTATCAGGAGCCCATTCAATTGTCCAGTACGGGCGAGATTCAACTCTACCTGGTTTGGGAGAATCTGCAGGCAGTGAATGCGGGGACCACCGCGCGGCTGGCGGCCCTCTTCGCCAGTGGGGCGCTCCGTTACCGTGGCATCGCCCGCTACGGCACGGCGAAATGGAGCCTGAGCCGTTACGCGCCGCGCGTGATCTGAAAGGAGATCTTATGGCCGACATACCGACATTGCTTAACGCCATCCACCCCGTCGACGACGGACAGGTAATTACAGCCGATTCTTACAACAGCATCAAGACGTGCTTGCAGGCGATCGCGGGCGCTCTGGGCGGCAGTACGGGCGGGCAGACGAGAACCATCACGCTACCCGCTAATTTTCTGCCCGTGACCGGTGCTACGGCGTGGAACGTCAGGGTTGGTTTTGCCGAGGATTCTGGTAGCTCATCCGACGGCTGGATTCCCTTGTCACTCCCAGAGGGGGCCGTGTTGAAAAGTCTGACCGCGATCGGTTTGAAGAAAAACGCCGCGCCGGCCGGCGCCGTCAACCTGTTTGCAATCCCGATTAACGCCGGAGACCAGCACCTGCTCGCATCCGTCAATCTAAACAGCGTCGCTCTCAATAACGTCTTTACGATCAATGTGCCGGTGAACGTGGCGTCTTCGCTCACGGGCCTGCTGACTGTTCAGAATTCGCAGTTCAAGTACGTGATCGAGGCTAACGCGAACTTTAGCACCGCGGCGGCCTCGATTACGATTTACGCCACGCAAGTTACCTATGTCACACCTTAGGGTGAACTAATCAATTCGCAAAGGAGAAACGAGAATGGCAAAAGGACCTGATACCGACATTACAGATGCATGTCTGTTTATTCCTAACGACCCCATGCTCCCGTACTGGCTGAGTTCGGGTGTGATCATGACCAACACGCCCAATCCTGACCTCGCAGTGGTAGGCGCGAATACCAGCGTAGTCTCTGTCCAATGCAAGGCGAGCTCCGACAAGACTCCCTGCCCTAGCACCGACTCTCAGGGTGGAGCGACCAGGGCTGCGTTCCAGTTATACCTGGCCCCGATCTCTCTGAATATGAAGTTGAGTGCCTGCTACAACGCTACGGTTCCTGGCGACCTTCTTAACGGTGCCCTTCAGGTCGGAGGCACTGGCATCGTAACCGCGGGAGGACCGGCAGTCCCAACAACCGTGAACTGGACTTCCCAGAGCACGGACTCGAGCCAGCCGAATTTTGTCGATCCGGCAAATGCGCCGGCGAACCACAAGTGCCTGGTGGCCCGTTGCTTCACTGTTCCCCCGGGGACCCACGACAACGCCGATACTGGACTGTCCGATCATGTCGGCCTCAATCCCGACAACACTCCACTCGACCAACATTACGCACAACACAACCTGACGATTCAAGCCGTGGCAGGCGGCGGTGCCCATAGGATCCTGATCCGGACGGGAAATGCCACACGTGAACCCGAGTTGGTCGTGATTCAAGCGGTGCCGAACATTGATCCCAACCCCGCGGTGTTAAAAGCGATCTTGCCGGGTCTGCACACCATCAAGGGCTTCAAGCAGGTTTCCAACAAGCCGCTGCGGCGCGTTGAATTCGACCTGAACCCCCTGACCGAAGGCGAGGGCGGTGGGTTCTTCGACAAGATCGGAGACTTCTTCGATGAGGGTGCGAGAAAGGTAATTACGGAACTGGAAACGAAGTTCGGGGAGGCAACACCGGGTGGAACACAAGGGAAAGTCAGGATTCCTGCCGGGCACTACGCCACCATTCAATTCATCGCGGACGTTACCGGTGCGCAGCCCGGAAACGCTTACCTGTACGACCTGACGCAGGTCACCTCGGCGGGCCAACCGGACGGAGGCCTGACCGTAGCGCTCGTGGCTCAGTAATCCGGGAGACAGTCGATGGGCGTGCTGGACCAGACCAGCCTGGAGCATGTGCGTCTGCGTGGGACGGATGTGGAAGCGACGGTGGCGCGGCTGCGGCTCTCGTCTCTTCTTGCCTCCGCCTCGCTGCAGCCCGCCGCTATGCCGCCGTCGGCGGTGCTGATAGTGCGCTCGATGGCGGATCCGCTTCCCGGGAGGATCGCCGGAGAGTTGCCAGCAGCGGCTACCGTCACCAGCGAATGGGAGCACGCGGCCCGGGACCGCCTCGGGGGCCTTTACGCGCGGGCTGCGAGGCCGGCCTGGGGACCGGTATCGCCGTCGGCGGAAGCGGTCCTGTTCGCGGATTATGGCGAGCTATTGGCTTGCCTCGCAAGCGACCTCAGTTCGGGTGCCGCCGCCGGCTGGTGGTGGCAATCGATTCTGAAGCGCTACTCGATACGCCTCCCCGGCTCCTGGACTTCGTTGTGGGAGGAGCAGACGCAATACGTCCCTTCGGCGCTGGAACACCTTGTGTCCAGAAATCGGGCGATGACGGTTCTGGAGCGCATCGCCCCGGTGCAGGCGTGGCGATTGCTGCTGGCCATGGCTCGCGTGTTCGATCTGCCTGAATCCCTGTTCCCGCGGGCAAGCCTGCCTGCCTTTGCCAGAACACAGGGCCCTAACCTGGCGGCCTTAACCGCGCCGCAATCACTCGCGCCTGAAACGCGCCCGGGCGCCCCGAACGCGCGTGGCGGCGCGCAAGCGCGCGGGGATCCCGCGGCCGGTTTGGGCCGGATCCAGTTGCCTTGGGAACCACACGTCGCAGCCGAGGCCACGCCCGCCTCTTTGGGTGTAGAGCGGCGTGCATTCCTTGGTTTAGGGCTGTTGTTGTCTCGCGCGCCCGGCCGTGCGCTCAGCCCGGCGTTCGCCCGCCTCTTCGCAAATTGGCTCGCAGCACCGGAAACTGGTGAAAGTCCGCTGTCTCGAACAAGCCCGTCCAGCCGGGCGGAACCAGACCCACCTTCAGGCCGCGAACCGCGTCAAAGCCCGCCGGACGAGCAGGCGCGGGTGAAGATCGGGATGGACAAGCCGCCCGTAGCGCCCGACAAGACGCTCGCACCAGCCGCTCGGCCCCCGGTGATGGAGCCCGCACGTGAGACAGCAGTTCCTCAGCGTTGGACACCGCGGGATGAAATTCCGCGCGACTGGGGAAGTGCTGTGGCGACACGGATGGGCGGCATCCTCTATCTGATCCACCTGTTGCGAAAGGCGGAGCTCGCGCGCCACTTTGAAACCGGCCTCAGTGGATGGGCCCTGTTGGAACTGCTGGCACGCTGCCTCCTCGGCGTCTCGTTCCCTGCCGTCGCGGACGATCCTATCTGGGAGGCGCTGGCCGAGTTGGATGGGCGCAATCCGCAAGCGCCGCCGGGAGCGGAATTTCAGCCGCTGCCCACGTACGCGGCTCCCGATTCCTGGCTGCGGCAGCTCGAACCGCACAAGCGGATGGCCCGTTTTCGTTCTCGCGGAGTCGAGCTCTGGACGCCCGAAGCGGTACTCGTGCTGGACTCGACCGAATCGATGGCGGCCGCAGCGTACTCCAATTCTCCTCGCGTTCCACGGGCCGACAGGCGCCGGTTTCGGCGGGCCGCCGAAGTTCGCCCGATCGATTTGCCGCTTTCCCGCGAACTGCGGCTATTCCTTCGTTTCGTGCTTCCCTACGCCCGCTGGCGCCTCTTCCAGGTGCTGCGCGGTATCCCGCTGGAGGAAGCTCTCTCGCGGCGCGGCAAGCTGATCGTATCCAAATGCCACATCGACCTGGTCATGGATATGAATCAGATCAGCGTGCCGGTGCGCCTTGCCGGGCTGGACGCCAATCCCGGATGGGTTCCCGAACTAGGCCGCATCGTTACATTCCACTTCGTTTCGGAGGGCATTGGACGTGACTGAGGAACGCGTAACGTTCGCAGAGGTGCCGGTCAGCGCGCGCGGGCATCTGGGGCTGCTCTTTTACGCGGCGGTATATCGGCTGATCTACCACCTGCGGTGCCGTGTCGTGCCCGCGGAGCGCACGCTCGACGATGTCATCCGCGAGTATCCTTTCCTTGGTCCCTACTTCGGAGAGATTCGCAACATTTTGCCCGAAGAGATCGGGTGGGCAGAATCGCTCGCCTGGCTCCGCCGCGAGATCGGGCAGTGGGAGGAGGCCGCGCAGGCCTCCGGCCATGTCTTGCCTGTTGCGGAAATGTGCCAGGCCCTCGGCCTGCCGCACGAAGCCGCGCTGGCTTTTGTTCTCGTGGGAACCGTGGAGGAAGATGCCAACTTCGCGCCGCTGTTCGCCGCGCTCGAGCAGCGGGAGGAGACGCACCGGGTTTCGGTCGGTCTCCTGCAACAGGTCCTCGGAGCCGAGGACGCCCTGGAGCTTTGGCCGCTGGTGCGCCAGTTGTTAGAAGCCGGATTTCTGGAGATCGTGAACCGCGATGCCCCGCGCTCGGAATGGGGTTTGCGAGTGCCGACCGTGCTCTGGAACGCCGCGCGCGGCGAATCCGCCGAATCCATGTTTGGCGGCGCCCGTTTCGGGCGCCCGAACGACCTCGAGCCGCTATCCGGCCTGGTGCTTGGCGAGGAGTTGCGCACACAGTTGACGGAGCTCGCCGGAATGGCCGCGCGCGGCCGGACCCGCACTGTGATCGTCCGCGGAATGCCGGGGACCGATCGGGCCGCCATGCTCGGTGCGTTCGCGCGGCAACTGAATCGCGGCCTCGTGGAGATCGAGTGCGCGGCGTCAACACCCGTGTCGGACGATCGCTGGCGCCTGATTGGTCCGTTCTGCACCTTGACTCATTCCATGCCGGCCTTCTCCATCGAAGCCGGACCCGGCGAAACCTTCGAATTGCCGGGGCTCAGTGGATACAAGGGCCCGTTGGGTGTGATGATCGGGAGCGATGGGGGCGTTGGCGGCGCCCTGGCTGCCCACGCCGTCACCATCCAACTCGACCTGGAGACTCCCGAGCAGCGCGAAGAGTTGTGGGGGCGCGCGCTCGCGGAACACGCTCCCGAAGGTCAGGCCAGCGGCCTTTCGCAAATCGCCTCCACGTTCTGCCTGCCCGCAAAATACATCCGGCAGTGCGCCCGCCTGGCGATCGACTACGCAGCCCTCGGCCGCCGGCCCTCCGTCACCCTGCCGGACGTGCGCCGCGCGGCTCGGGCGATCAACCGCCAGGTCCTGGATACTCTCGCGACGCGCATCGACGGCCCGGCCTCCTGGTCCCAACTGATCGTTCGTGAAGCCACGGGCCAGGAGCTCAGAGTCCTCGAGGGAAGGTGCCGCCATCGCGAACGGCTGGCCGCGCGATTTCACACCACGGTTCCGGGCGGCATGAATCGCGGCGTCCGCGCCCTTTTGGAGGGACCGAGCGGTACCGGCAAGACGCTGGCCGCGCGTGTGCTGGCCACCGAACTCGGGCTCGACCTCTACCGCGTCGATCTCGCCGCCGTGGTCAACAAGTACATCGGCGAGACCGAAAAGAACCTCAGCCGCGTATTGAGCCGCGCCGAGGACCTGAACGTCATTCTTCTCCTGGACGAGGGCGATTCGCTGATGACGCGCCGCACCGACGTGAAATCTTCCAACGACCGCTACGCCAACCTCGAAACCAACTATCTGCTCCAGCGCCTGGAGCACTACACCGGGATCGTGGTGATCACCACCAACGCCGGCCAGAGCATCGACTCGGCCTTCCGCCGCCGCATGGATGCGGTCATTAAATTCCAGCTCCCCGACGCCGAGGAGCGGTGGCGTTTGTGGCAGATCCACCTCCCGCCTGGTCACGTGGTGAGCAGCGAGGCCCTGGAACAGATCTCGTTGCGCTATCAGCTCAGCGGGGGCCAGATCCGGAATGCCTGTGTCAATGCGGCGTTGGCCGCCCTGAATCGTGCCGATCCCAAGGTGCACTCCGGAGACCTCAAGGAGGCGATCCAGGCGGAACATCGCAAGGCCGGATCCTGTTTTATCGACCGCTCCGTCGACGAACCGGGCCGCAATGAACCGCTGCTCGCTGCTTTTCTGGGAGGTCTCTCCTGAGTCACGCCACGCTGCTACGCAAGAAACGGCCGGACAGCTCCCGCGCTTCGCCGGGCGGAGGCGGAACGGTTTCACGCCTGGTCTCGCGCAAGCCGTCCTTTATGAATTCGGGCGGAGGCGCCGATACGGCGTCACGATTCTCTCTATCAGGCGTACAGCGGCAGGTGAAAGTCGGCGCGCCCGGCGATGCCGCGGAGCATGAAGCCGATAAGGCCGCGGACCATGTGGTCAGCGGTCCTTCGAGCGGGCAGCCCACAATTTCGCGCCTGGAGTCGCTACAAAGGCAGGTGGCCGGGAAGCGCGAGCAGGAGCCTGCACCGGCCGACGCATCCGTCCAACGCGCGGAGGAGGAACCGAAGAAGGAATCGTACCCGTCTGCGCCCGTTCAGCGTGCCGCCACCGAGACAAAAGACCAGAGTCAGCCTCCGGCCGCACAGCGCGCATCGCCCGAAAACAAGACTGAAGCTCCTGCTGTCCAACGCGCCTCACCTGACGAAAAGACTCAGCCTCCGGCGGCGCAGCGTGCCGAAGCCGAAAAGAAGGACGAAGGCCAGGCCCCCGCGGTGCAGCGTGCCTCCACCGAAGAGAAGACCCAAACCCCCGCCGTCCAACGCGCCTCCGCACAGGACAAGACCGAGGCCCCCGCCGTCCAACGCGCCGCCAAGGGCGAAACGACCCAGTCCCCTACCGTGGAGCGCTGTTGCGGTTGTCCCGAGGAGCAGATGCACCACCGCGCCTCCGGAACGGCGTCGGTACTGTGCAAGTCGAAGGACAAGCCGGCGTCGGACACGCCCGTACACAGAAAGGTGGCCGAGACTGGTTCATCGGCCAACCTGGACGCCGCCGCCCAGCACGCCATTTCCACAAAAGGCTCCGGCACTCCTCTGCGGGAGCCGGTGCGGCGCACCCTGGAGTCGCGAATGGGCGCCGACCTGAGCGGCGTGCGTGTGCACGAAGGCGCCGCCGCGCAGGAGTCAGCCGCAGCCCTCAATGCTCGCGCCTTCACCCACAAGAACGATATCTGGCTGGGAAAGGGTGAGTCCCAGGACAATCTCCGGCTGATGGCTCATGAGACCACCCACTGCGTGCAGCAGGGCGCATCTGTCAGGCGCGCCGGCGGCATGCCCATCCACGGCGAGGACAAAGACGCCCCCGTGCGCCGCAGCCTGTGGAGCAAAATTACCGGCGTCGCGGGCGCCGCCTGGGATGCCACAGGCGGCAAACTCGTGGATGCGGCCGGCCAGGTCATCGAAATGGGCGCGGACTTTTTCTTGAGCCTGGTAAAGGAAGTCGCGCCGGGCATCGTTTCTCTTATCCAGGACATTCACGCCAAGGGAATTTCCGGGTATCTGCGCGACAAACTCAGCGGCGCCTTCAGCGGTATTTTCGGCGGCTTGGAAAACAGCGGCGGGTTCATCGGCGGGCTGATCAAAACCTTCAGCAAGCTGCTCTCTTCCGCCGGCGCGATCATCAGCGCGCTGGGTCATGGCGATTGCCAGCCGCTGTTCGACGCGGTCGGTCAGTTGGGTGACGCGCTCGAACAGATGGCTGGAGAGGCGTGGGACAAAATCAAGGAATTCTTCGCGCCCATCGGCGATTTCTTCAGTGATCTGTGGAACAAGTTCGGCGCTCCCGTGGTGGATTTCCTGGGAGAGGTAGCCTCCGAAACCTGGGAGGAGATCAAAGCTCTTGGCAGGCAAATCTGGGATTGGACTCAGCCGGTGCGCGATGCACTGGCCGCCGCGTGGAACTGGGTCAAGGAGCAACTGGGCATCGGCAACGAGCCGGAGGGTCAGGACGGGCTGTTGCAGTGGGTGCAACGGGAACTCGGCGAAGCGTGGAATTGGATCAAAGGGCAACTGCAACCCATCATCGGCCCGATGCAGGCCCTGGTCGAGAAGATCAAAGCCATCATTCCGCTGGATGCCATTCTGAACCTGCGCACGACGGTGCACGAGTGGCTGCAGCACGCCAAAGACATGGTGCTGAACATGCGCCAGCCGCAGGGCGTCACGCAAAACCAGGAAGCCCTGCGCGACAAGATCCTGCCCGCGATCAAAGGCGCCATCGTGAGCCTCGGCGGCAAGATCGCCGACGCCGGCACCTGGGTGGCCGGCCAGATCGGCGGCATCGCCGCAACCGCAACAGGATTCTTTTCCAGCCTGCGCAGCAATTCCATTCTCGGCAAGCTGTCGGGCGCCATCCAGTGGGTCGAGGACAAGGTCAACAGTCTGCGCGACTGGGTCCAGGGCGGAGTCACCGGTCTGTTCGACTCGATGGGCCAGGGCGTGGCCAAACTCGCCGATTTTGTGGAGCCCGTCCTCAACGTCCTGAAAAAGATCGTTTCAGTAATTGCCAATGTCGTCAAGGAATTGCCGGGACTGGTTCTCGGACCTGTCTGGAAAGCCATTCCGTCATGCATTAAGGATCCCATCAAGAAATTCATCATCGACAACATCCTGAGCAATATTCCCATCATCAGCACGTTCGTCAAGGTCCCCGACATCTGGGAGAAGATCCAGAAGCTGGTGATGGACTTCCTGGCCGCGGTCTTCGTCAATGGCGACCTCAGCGGCGCGGCTCTCATGGTGATCCGCTTCGTCCTGGAAGCCGCCGGCATCAATTTCGACCTGATGCTGAGCGTGCTGGGCAAGGCTGTCGCCGCGCTCGATGACATCATCATGCATCCGGTGGAGTTTCTCTCCCACCTGCTCGCCGCGCTCAGCAAAGGCTTCAACCAGTTCCTCGACAACATCCTGACGCACATCATGAAGGGCCTCCTGGAATGGATCCTGGGCCCGCTGGCAGACCTGGGCATAAAACCTCCCAAAGACTTCAGCCTCGGCAGCCTCCTCGATCTCGCGCTCCAGATCCTCGGCATCACCGCCGACAAATTGCGCGGCAAACTCGAGAAGGCGATCGGGCCCACTGCAACCAAGGTTCTGGAGGAGGCCTGGAACTGGATCTCGGCACTCATCAAGGGCGGCTTCGCGGGGCTCTGGGAGCACATCAAGGACCGTCTCTCGGACCTCTACAACATCGTGATCGGCGGCATCACCAATTGGATCACGGTGAACATCGTCAAAGCCGGTATTCAGCAACTGGTGATGCTTTCCAACCCGGTCGGCGCCGTGCTCGAGGCCATCAAGACCATCTACACCACCATCCAATTCGTCGTCACCAAGATGAACAAGATCCTCTCGGTGGTGGATGCAGTTCTGGATTCCATTGCCAAGATCGTCGCCGGAGACATCGCCTCCGCGGCGAACTGGATCGAAGGTGCGATGGCCCGAACGGTCGCGCCGGTGATCGGCTTCTTTGCGGATTGGGTCGGAATCTCCAGTCCCGGTGAAAAGATCGCCGAAATCGTCAAGAGCATTCAGGAACGCGTGGACAAGGCCCTGGATTGGCTGATCGACAAAGCCATCGCGATCGGCAAAGGGCTGCTCGGCGCCCTCGGTCTCGGCGAGAAACCCGACGACCGCACACCGGAACAGAAGAAGGCGGACCTGGATTCCGCAATGGCGGAAGCCGAGACCGCCGCCAAAGACCCGGACGCCACCTCTGCCACGGTGGAGGCAAAGCTGCCCGCGATCAAACAGCGCTATCGCCTCAAGGTGTTTGAATTGCGGCAGTTGGAGGGCTCCAGATTCGATCTGCACGGCGCAGTCAATCCCGACGAGCATGAAGAACTCACGATCAAGCCGAGCTTTGTTCCAAAGTCCGCCACACCTGAATGGGCAAGCACAAACCCCGGCACATCCATGCATGTCCATGGATTGACCAACAAGGAGCTTCCGCAGGGCTCCGCTCCTTCGTCATCGCCGGGCGTTTGGGACCAGGTCAGACCAGACAACCTGAAGCGAGACGGCAAAGGCTTGTACGTTCGAGGCCACCTCCTGAACCATCGTCTCGGAGGCCCGGGCAACATCCAGAACCTGACACCCATTACCTACAGCGCGAACGGCACGCACTACGCGAGCGTGGAAAAGGATGTCATCGACGTAGTGAAATCGGACAAGGGCATCGTGCACTATGAAGTCGATGCGCTGCCGCCCGCTCCCTTGCCGGGAGTACCTGGGGTCATACCCGCGGAATTGGAACTGAGCGCAGGGCTGAAATGGAGTTGGTGGGAGTTGGAGGTAACAGGTGACGAGTCGGATCCGAAGTTGGCGAAGAAGAGCGGCGGGAAGGGCGGAAGCGGAGAGGTTCCGAACGTTGGCGCGCCAGTCAACCCTCCTTACCCTCATCCCGGCACTGCCACCGGCACCGTGCAGTCCGCCCCGCTTGGAAGTGATTCCGCGGAAACAGTTCGCCGGCAGCCGGCCGCGTCAATTCCCCCAGTCCACCACGAAGCGACGCCCGACCACTCCGCCAAGCCGCCGGCCGGCGTATCGGTTCCAACAGAACCGGTCTCGATCGATGGCGGTACCTTCGCGCCTTCAGCCGCCTGGCAGGAAGCGCTCAAGGAGGCCAAGTCAAGCGGCTTGGACGTGCCCATCAGATATGGAAAGCTGGCCTCCGGAACCCTCAAGGTCCGTGCTTCCGGCCCTCATCACGATACCTACGAAACCCACGGCGGGCCACAGGCCGTCCCGCTTACCCATGCCGCGTTCGAGCCGCTGCGGGCCATCGATGTCCATCCGGTTCTCGACCTTTCCATTCAGGCGGGCGTAGTCAAGGGACACGTCACACAGAGCCAGCAGAAGGCCACCAGGACCATACCGCAACACCCCTCCGTGTTTCTGGGATCGATCCGCAAGAACCCCGATCCTCTCGGCTGGGTCGGGTTGGAGATCACGAACTTTCCATCCGGTGTGCAGAACGAGCTGAAAGAGGGAACTCTTCAGTTCGCCGTTCCGAAGTTCGGATTCCGCCTGGCGGGCATCTTCAACGGGGAGGCTTCTTTCGGGCTGAACGGCCAAACCGTGACCTTCTCCGCGACAGCCACGGCGAAAATCCCGAAGCTCGATCCGGTGGAACTCCATATTGACCGAAACGCCGCCGGGCAGATTCATGGCGTAGCCTCGGCAACATTGAAATTCGACCGCTTCACCGGCACGATCCTGGCCACGTACAAGGACGGCAAGGTCGACATCGCCGGTACGGGAACCTATAAGGACGAAAAGCTGAACGGCACAGTGAATTTCCTGGTTGCCGATGCGGCTACTGCCCGCAATGTGGCTCTCGAACACCTGGGCCCCGACGCCATCAAAGCCGCCGCCGAAGACGAGTCTCCCGCGAAACCGGCCAAGGCCGCCGCCAAGGGGGTTGCCCTGGCAGGGTGGGGAACCCTGCGCTTCCACTTCAATGACTGGTTGAACGGCAATGCCGATGTGGTGGTCGACGACCTGGGCCACATCACCGTGATTGGCGCCATTCGCCCGGACAAAGAAGTCCCCCTGATGGCCCCGAAGGATTTTCACAAGAAAATCTTCAGCCTGTCGATCCAGGCGGAATACGGGTTGCCGTATGTCGGCGGCATCGGTCTCGAAGCCGACATCAAGCTGGATTTCAATTCCACCGTAGGACCGGCCAAGCTCTACAACATCGAGGCCGTCGGACGCTATTCTACCGATCCTCGCATCGCCAAAGAGTTCTCTCTGTCCGCATCGCTCAACCTCTCCGCCTATGCCGCGTTGTCGCTCACGGCCAACGGGTCGGTGGTCCTCACGATCCTGCGCCACGACATCAAGGCCGGAGCCGGCATCACCGCCACCGCGGGCGTTCGTGGGTACCTGGATGCAAGGCCCACCAT
The DNA here is from genome assembly GCA_035578025.1 of Verrucomicrobiia bacterium. Taxonomy (GTDB): domain Bacteria; phylum Acidobacteriota; class Terriglobia; order Bryobacterales; family Bryobacteraceae; genus Solibacter. The sequence continues at coordinate 1,860 of DATJYJ010000375.1, read as the reverse complement.
CGGCTATCGCGAGAACCTCCCGCCCGAACAGGGAGGCAAGGGCGAGTTCTACTTCAAAGGCCACGCGGAGGTCGCGGCCCAGCCGTTCCTGGGATTGGAAGGGCATCTATTCATCGAGCTCAGCACTCCCTGGTGGTCGCCGATTTCGGACCATACCTGGACGTGGCCCATCGGATCGCTCGAATATGTACTGCCGGGCGAGTTCGGCATCGGCATGGATGTGGAGCACGTGATCGGGTCCGGCAAGGTCCCCGACGTGCAGTTCGGCGAAGTCTCCTTCGATCGCGAAAAGTTCATGAACGATTTGTTGGACGACAAGGTTGGCAGTAAGACCAAGGGAGAACAGAAGGTCCCGGGCAAGTGGAAAGGTGTGCAACCGGAAAATCCTGTGCCCCCGCCCGAGCTGAAGAAGGTCGAGCCTCCCAAGGACGCCGGCGGTCCGAAGAAACCGGCCGCCGGAAAGCAGTCTCCGGATCACCGCAAGGCGAGCGATCCGGCCGTCGCCAAAGCGTGGCAGCGTGCCATGGCCGACATTCACGCCCTGGCCGAGTCGTCGAAGAGCCATCCGTTCGGTCCCAGCGAAATCGAGAACGCCGTGGTTCAGCTCAAGAAGCATCACCGGTTCACCAACATCCATGTCACACGGGCTGGCGAGGAGTGGATCCTTCACGCGGAAATGGGCCAGAGTGGCGATTTCAAACTGAAGGCCCGCGCCACCCCCTCTAAGCCGGGCGAGCATCCAGGGGAGCAGAAGCCGGCCGATCACGATGCCCGATGGAAGGCCGGCGTAGTGGGGGTAACCAGGGACCTCGATCAAATGAAGGCCAGCGGCCTGGTGGAACAGGAGATTCGGGCCAGGTTCCCGCATTGGAAGGCCGCCTATGGATTCAGGGAATTGGATCTCCAAGTCAAGGGAGACGATTATACGGTCTTCGGTTCCATGAGTCCCACACAGCGGGTTGTGACCGAACATTCGGATGTTCATCCTGGCGACAAAGCGGATCATCCAATCGATATCCAATGGTTCAAACCGCCAGGACTGAGCTATCCGCCGATCCGCTTGGCGCCGCCGGCGGCCGTCAAGACCGCCAAAGCGGCCAGGGGTTTGAGTTCCGATTCCGACCTGCCGTTGGCCGATCTGACAGCTATTCCCAATTCATTTGCCGTCAGCCCCGGCGGAACCGCAAACCTCGGTGGGATGACCATCGGCCTGACGAATCCCCTATCCCATACGGCGCCGGGTTTCGTCTTCCAGGCTAACGACCCTACCAGTGGCAACTCCAACAAGGACGCTTTGAACCGGACTCTGAAGAGCTGGGGGTACAACCGGAACGATAATCCCGCTCCACCTACGGATGGGGACCACGTAATGGAAAAGCAACTCGGCGGACCGGATCATGTGAGCAACGTCTGGCCCCTGAACTCCAGCGTGAACCGCTCGTCCGGTACGCGGATCAGGGCGGAAATCTCCCGTATCAAGCAGCAGTACAGAATTCCGTCACTGAAGGGTAAGTGGCTGCGGATGACATGAGTGCCTCCTGGAGGATGACGAAGGCCATGGCCGACCAATTCACCTACCTCGACTCGCTCGTTCCCTTCGACGTCCGCGTGGGATACGGCGATTTCGGCCGCGGTGGCGATCTCGGCTACGAGGGCAAGCACGTGGTGGTCCAGGGCCGCCCGTGGCCGCAGGCACTCAGCACGCACGCGCCGGCGCGCCTGTTTTTCAAGATCGGCGGCCAGTTCGGTTCATTCGAAGCCTTAGTCGCGTTGAATGATGACGTGCCGCCCGGGCTATCCAGCGCCGATTTCTCCGTGATGGCCGATGGCCGGCTCGTGGCCGCCGCTCCCGGCGTAGTC
>DATJYJ010000374.1:0-30514 GCA_035578025.1 Verrucomicrobiia bacterium | reverse complement strand
GAAGGCGAACACACCTTCGAAGCCTCGTTCGACCTGGATGCGGTAAGCAAGGCGCTCAAGGAGCACCTGGACGATTACGAGGCCAAGGGCCATCGCGGCGAAAGCTTCAAATTCAGCGAGAAGAAATACCAGATCAACCGCAGCGGCCTGGCCGTCGTCGTCTTCGTGCAGGACGACAAGACCAAGCACGTGCTCCAGGCTGCCTACGTCGATCTCGGCGGTCCCGCGGGCACCCGTCCCACCAGCGAAGCCCAATGAAGAAACTCCTCTGCGCCGCGATCGCGGTATTGACGCTTTCCGCCGCGCCGCCCGACCCGGTCTCCTGGAAGCTCGAGAATCCGGCCGCGCGGCCGGTCAAACCCGGAGCGCGCTTCAACGTGAAACTCGTGGCCGCCGTTCAATCCGGCTGGCACCTCTATTCACTCAAGCCGGTCGCGGACGGTCCGATCCCAACGCGCATCTGGATCGCCGAAGGGCAGCCGTTTTCCCTCTCCGGCGGTATCCAGGCGCCGGATGCGACGGCGATGCAGGACCCTACGCTGAACATGGAAGTCGAATTCTACGAAGGCGAGACGCCATTTACGCTGCCGGTGAAGGTCGCACCGGGAACCGCGGCCGGCCAAACGACGCTCACGGTCAGCGCATCCTACCAAGCCTGTAACGACAAGCTCTGCCTGCCGCCAAAGACGGTCAAAACGCAGTTAGTGGTTTCTGTCCAGTGAGTCTGCGGCTGGTGTTGACACAGATAGCCTTGATCGGTACGCTCGCGGTGGCGCGCGCCGCCGAACCGAACCAACTCACCGAGAGCGAACGTCAGCAGGGCTGGCGCCTGCTGTTCGACGGCCGGACCACTTCGGGCTGGCAGGAGATCACCGGCAAGCCGTTTCCCAACAACTGCTGGAAAGTCGAGGATGGCGCCCTCAAAGCCATCGTCCGCACCGACGGCTTTCAGGATATTCGCACGGTCGACACGTTCCGCTCTTTCGAGCTGCAATTCGAGTGGAAAATTCTCCACGACGGCAACTCGGGAGTGAAGTATCTGATCCAGAGAGTCGACGAATGGACCAACGCCGCCGGCCGCCAGGCGCGGGCGCGGGGGCTCGAATACCAATTGGCCGACGACGCCAACGCGGACGTGGGCCCGGATGCGCGGCGCGCCGCAGGGTCGCTCTACTCGCTGATCGCACCGGTCCCGCGAATCGCGCCGCGCATCGGCGCGTACAATCAATCGCGCCTGGTGGTCAACGGGCATCATGTGGAGCACTGGCTCAACGGAACCAAGGTCGTCGAGTTCGATACCCACGATTCCGTGGTTGAGAAGCTCATGCGCGAGGATCTGCCGAAGGGGGCCGCGGCCGATGCGGCACTCGCGGAAACCAGCCCCATCAGCCTCCAGAATCACTCGTCGGAGGCGTGGTTCCGCAATATCAAGATCCGGGTGATCGGGCCCGCGCGCTAAACTGGGCTTATGCCGCGCCCCGAGCCGAATCCGGCGCTCAGCGTGGAGCGATTCTTCCAGTTTTCGCTTCTCGGCCTGGTCACCAGCGGCTATCTGGCGGTGGCCGGCTCCGGCTACCTCGATTCGCCCACGATCGTGCTGACCACGCTCGGCCTGCTGGTGCGCGCCCTGTGGATCTGCGGCATCGCCCGCTTCGACATCTCCGAACGCACGGCCACCATCGCTACGGTCGCTTACTCCGGGTTCTTTCTGCTCGATTGCCTCGTGCTCTCGCGGGAATTCCTTCCCGCCACTGTGCACCTCCTCTTTTTCCTGGCGGTTCTCAAGATTCTTACCGCCCGCACCAATCGCGACTATCTGTACACCGCCGTGATTGCCTTCCTCGAGCTGCTGGCCGCGGCCATCCTGTCCATCAACTTCAATTTTTTCCTCTTTCTCGCCCTGTACCTGCTGTTCGCCATCGCGGCGCTTTCCAGCGGCGAGATCCGGCGCGAGATGCACCGCTCTCCGGCCACGGCGCGCGGCGGTTCCAGGCGCTTCGGACCGCGTCTGAGCGTGCTCGCCACACTGGTGACCATCGGCATCCTGGCCCTCACCACCGGCCTCTTCTTCATCCTGCCGCGTACCGCCGAGGCCGCGTTTCACCTGGTTTCGCAGCGCTCGTTCCTGCCCGGATTCGCCACCCAGGTCACTCTCGGCGAAATCGGCGAGATCAAAACCAGCTCGCGTCCGGTGATGCACGTCACTTACACCAGCGCACAGCGTGCCGGCGGCCTCAAATGGCGCGGCGGAGCTTTGACCGATTTCGACGGCAAGCGCTGGAGCAGCCCAGGCCAGAGGCTGCAACCCCTGAATCTCGACCACGAACACATCGAACTCGCTCCCGCCGACCGCCGCTCCTTCGGCACCCGCGTGAGCTACCACGTGGACCTGGAACCGATCCAGAACGACGTACTGTTCTTTGCGGGAACGCCGGAATTCCTCGATCTGCGCGCCGTCAAAATCTATCGCTCCGATTCCGGTGCGTACAGCCTCGGCAGGATTCCGGCGGAAGGCGTCCACTATGACGTATCGAGCCGGCTGGAAGATCCGCCGGAGACCGCTGCTCCGCTCTCTCCTCTGCCGGTACTTCCGCTGGCCGAGCGCGCCGAGGATCTCCACCTCCCGCCGCTCGACCGCCGCATCGCCGCCCTTGCGCGCGACGTCACGGCCGGCGCGATCACCGACCTGGAGCGTGCCCGCGCCATCGAGCGCCATCTGCGTACCGAATACGGCTATACGCTGGAACTCCCGAGCCGGGAAACCACGGATCCGCTGGCCTATTTCCTTTTCAGCCGCCGCAAGGGCCACTGCGAGTACTTCGCCAGCGCCATGGCCGTGATGCTGCGTTCTCTGGGCATTCCCGCACGCCTGGCCACCGGCTTCCAGAGCGGCATTTACAACGACGTGACCGACATGTGGCTGGTGCGCGCCGGGGACGCCCATAGCTGGGTGGAAGCCTGGCTTCCCACCCGCGGCTGGACCACGTTCGACCCCACTCCGCCGGATCCCAATGCGCACCGCTTCGCCCTTTTTACGCGCCTGGCTCTTTACCTGGATGCTACAGAAACCTTCTGGCAGGAGTGGGTGGTGACTTACGATCTGGCGCGGCAGGGCACGCTGGCCTATCGCATGGAGCAGAGCGCTCGCCGCCTGGGCATCCGCTGGTTCGATGCCGCCCTGGCGGTTCGCTCCGCCTGGGACCAGGTCACCACTACAGGACTTCGGCGCTTCGGAGTTCCCGCCGGTGTCGCCATGGCAGCCGCCGCATTTCTATGGCTTCTGGGGCGCCCCCTGCTCCGCCTGCTGCGCATGCGCCACAGGGTCCAGCGTGTTCGCCGCGGCCAGGCCAGCGTGGCCGACGCCACTCTGCTATATCAGCGCATGCTCCAGATTCTCGGCAAGCGCGGTTACCATAAGCCACCCTGGTTCACCCCGGCGGAGTTCGCCGCGTCTCTTCCGGCCGGCGCGCTCGGAACCGCCGTCGCCGAGTTCACAGCCACCTACAACGCGCTCCGTTTCGGCGGGCATACCGGCGAGGCCCCGCGGCTCACCATCCTGCTCGACCGCATGGAACACGCCTGAGTTGCTCTTCGGGCGTCAGCGTCCGATTTCGCTCATCAGCCCAAGCAGATTCCGGTCCGGATCGCGCAGAAACGTCATCCACAGATCGTGGTCCGGCATGCGGGCAATCAGGTGTGGTTCGTCTTCGAACCTGGCGCCGCGCGCGGAGAGTTCCCGGTGGGCCGCCTGGATGTCGGGAACCTTGAAATAAATTACCGAGCTGTAGGTGTCGCCGGGCTTTTCCGGGCGGTCGAGCATCAGCCGGATGCCGCCGCAATCGAAGAAGCCAAGGTTGGGCACTTGAAACAGGAACTTCAATCCCAGGGTGTCCCGATAGAAGGCGATCGCCTGCTCCAGGTCGCTCACGGTGACCGCGATCTGCCCGATTGTAGAGAGCCCGAACGGTTCCATGGCCATAGAGCCTACCACACGGCACCCCTATTGCTACCTTTTTTTCGGCCGATATAGACAAGTGGAGCCCGTATGGTCCGTCTGACTCGTCTGAATCACGCGCCTGTGGTGCTCAATTCCGACCTGATCGAGCACATCGATATTACGCCGGATACTGTCATCACGTTGACTTCAGGGCAGATTCTGCGGGTCCGCGAATCGGCTGAGGAGGTGGTGGAGCGCATCGTGGAATTTCGCAGACGTATCGTCGCGGGCGATACGCACCGCGCTGAACCCGCTGATCTTCACTCCGAATAGACTCCATGGCCGATACCGCAGCCGAAAAACCGAAGCCTGCCGCCGCGAAACCGCCGAAGGCGAATACGACGGGCCGGCGCCCGGATTTGGCCACGCTTTCCGGCATCGCGGTCGCGCTGGCCGGCATCATCGGAGGCCTGCTCCTGGAAAAAGGCAGCCTTCAGGACGTCGCCCAGGGCACCGCCGCCATGATCGTGCTCGGAGGTACCCTGGGAGCCGTACTGGTCACGAATCCGCTGGATACCGTGCTGCGGGCCTTCCGCGCCTTGGGCGACGTCTTCTTTGAACACGGCACCGGCGCTTCATCCACCATCGACCTGATCATCCAATTCGCCACCAAGGCGCGCAAGAACGGCATCGTCAGCCTGGAAACCGATGCCGCCGGCATAGCAGATCCCTTTCTTAAGAAGGCCCTCAACCTGGCCGTGGACGGCACCGACCTGCAGGAACTCCGCAAAATGATGGACACCGACATCGCCCTCTCCGAGCAGCGCGCCGAAGCCGACGCCAAAGTTTGGGAATCGGCCGGCGGCTACGCGCCCACGATCGGAATCATCGGAGCGGTGATGGGGCTGATTCAGGTGATGAAGCACCTGGAAGATATCAAAGAGGTCGGGCACGGCATCGCGGTCGCGTTCGTGGCGACGGTTTACGGCGTCGGCTCCGCCAATATCTTCTTTCTCCCCGCGGGCAACAAGCTGCGCGCGCGCATGCGCCAGGCGACCCTGATGAAGGAGATGGTCCTGGAAGGCATCGTCGGCATTGTCGAGGGGCTCAACCCCACTCTGATCCGCATGAAGCTCGAGGCCTTCAATCAGCCTCAGCCGGCGAAGAAGAAGGTCTCGACCAGTCCCAAGGCCAAGGAGGCAGCGTCCAAATCCGCGGCTGCTGGGGAACCGGTGTCGGCCGTAAACTGAGAAACCCGAGATGACCCGCCGCAAAACCGCCGAACACGAAAACCATGAGCGCTGGCTTGTTTCCTACGCCGATTTCATCACGCTGCTGTTCGCGTTTTTTGTGGTCATGTTCGCCTCCACGCAGGCCGACAAGAACAAAGCCAAGGCCGTATCCGATTCCGTCCGGGAAGCCCTCGAGCACGGCCAGTTTTCGACTGCCATTTCGACCGTGCTCGGGCGCGGCAGGCACGAAGCGAAGAAGCCGCCTTCCACCAGGGATCCCACCAGCGAGCGCGAAAACACGCCTCCGCCACCGGCGCCGCCTGCGAGCCATCCTCCGGACCTTGCCAGGTCGCTCGTGACGCTTCAGCAGGGCCTTGATGCAGAGCTGAAAAACGGCAAGCTCCAACTCAAGCTGGAGCCCCGCGGACTCGTCATCAGCATGCGCGAAGCCACGTTTTTTGCATCCGGCGACGATGCCATCGCGCCCGCCAGCCTTCCCATCCTTGCCAAGATCGCCGCTGTAGTCCAGTCGCTGCCGAATCCGGTCCGGTTCGAGGGACACACCGATTCGCGGCCCATCCACAACTCGCGTTTTCACAGCAACTGGGATCTTTCCGCCGCGCGCAGCATCGCGATGTTGGAGTTGTTCCGCGATCGTTTCGAGATTCCCATTTCCCGCATGGCGGTGGCCGGTTACGCCGACAACGCCCCTGCGGATTCCAACGAGACGGAAGAAGGCCGCGCCCACAATCGCCGCGTGGATCTCGTCCTTCTGAGTACCAGCGGTATGGCCGCCGAGCCGCAGGTGGCGCAGCCCTCCCGGCCCGCCCAGCCGGGTGTTACCGTGTCGGTACCATGATTGGCCTTCGCCTCTTCCTGTTCCTCGCCTCGGCAGCCGCCTTTGCACAATCGCTCCCCATTCGCGGCATCCACGTCTCGGCCCCGGCGCCGGACGAAATCCCCCTTGCCGAACGCTTCATCAAAGAGGCTCTCCCCAAGCAAGGCGCCAACACGCTGGTGATCGAATTCAACTACCATTACCAGTTCACTACCCACCCGGAAATCGTGGACAACCCGGCGCTCTCGGCCGACGACGTGCGCCGTCTGGTGGCCGCCTGCCGCTCCGCCGGCATCCGCCTGATCCCGATGATCAACCTGCTCGGACACCAGTCCTGGGCGCGCGCCACCTTCGCTCTGCTGCGCACCCACCCCGAGTTCGACGAGACGCCCGGCAAATTTCCGCAAAACGAAGGCACTTACTGCCGCAGCTACTGCCCGCTCCACCCCGACCTGCACAAGGTCATTTTCGACCTCATCGACGAGCTTGCCGCCGTCACGGAGGCCGACGCGTTTCACGCCGGCATGGACGAAGTCTTCCTCATCGGCGACGATGCCTGCTCCCGCTGCAAAGGCAGGAGCAAGGCCGATCTCTTTGCAGGCGAAGTAAGCGCCCTGCACGATCACCTGGCTGCCGCGCACCGGGAAATGTGGATGTGGGGCGATCGCTTCCTGGATGGCGAAGTCACCGGAATGGGCGAGTGGGAAGCTTCCAAAAACGGCACGGCGCCCGCCATCCACTCCGTGCCGAAAGACATAGTCATCTGCGACTGGCACTATCGCACCGCCCATCCCTCTGCCGCGTACTTCGCGCTGGAAGGCTTTAACGTGCTCTCCGCGCCGTGGCGCGATTCCTCGGTGGCGCTGCGCCAGCTCGATCTCATTCGCCTGGCTCGCGCCAATTCCGCGCCGCAGGTGGCCGCGCGATTGCAGGGCGTGCTGCAAACTACGTGGGTGAGCTTCGGCGCTTTCGCCAAAACCTGGTTTGGCGACGAGACGCGAAACACCAATGCCACCGAGGCCGCCGCCACCTTCCGCGAACTGTTCCGCGAGTTGCGAAAGTGAAACAGCCCGGATCACACCCCTCGCTATACTGGCCGTTGTGAGGCTCACCCCGCGCAACCTCTCCTGGCTCATCAAGCGCAGTCTCATCTCTGCGTTTGACGATGGATGTTTCGATGCCGCCAAGGGGGCGGCCTACTCCGCGCTGCTCAGTTTCTTTCCGGTGCTTACCAGCGCGGCCGCCATCATGGTACAGACCAAGACCGAATTCGTCGCCGATTCCTTACAGAACTTCCTTTCGCAGATTGTTCCTCCCGGCACGGAAGACCTGGTGGTGCAACAGTTCCGCGTCATGGGCGAGCGCCCTCTGAGCCTGCTCATCGGTGCCGCTCTGATCTCGCTGTGGGCGGCTTCGGGCGTCTTCAAAAGCCTGATCGAAGGCTTCCATTACGCCTACCGGGTGCCGCGCAATCGTGGATTCTTCCACGGAACCGCGGTCGCCGTGGCGCTGGTGTTGCTTTCCGCGGTTCCCCTGTTTTGTGCCTCGGTGTTGATCCTTTTCGGCACCCAGATCGAAAAACTGGTGCTCGGCTGGTTAAAGGTCGATCCCATCCTCAACCCCCTCGCTCCCCTTTGGGAATGGCTTAGCCGCGCGGCCCGATACGCTCTTGCCTTCGCCGCCAATATCGCGGTCACCGCTACTCTGTACTACATCGGTCCCTACCGCAAACAGCGGTGGCGCTACGTGTGGCCGGGCGCCACGCTGTCGACGATTGCCTGGCTGCTCGCCACGGTGGTCTTCGCCTGGTACGTCAACAACATTGCCAGGTACAACGTGATGTACGGCTCCATCGGTGCCGCCATCGCGCTTCTGGTCTGGATGTATCTGATCGCCCTCATCGCACTGATCGGATGTGAATTCAACGCGGAATACGAACGCTCCTCGTGGCGTTCGCCATCCGTTACAATACCCTGATAGTGAAGTCGTTTTTTCTGGCTCTCTTAGCGGCGTCGTGTGCCCTTGCTGCGGGCATACCCATGACACTCGTCTCAGACGCCGAAGCCGAGCCCATCCACAGCGCGATCGTCCGCAAAGAGTCCTGGACCGTGGAGCCGGTGCGCCGTCTGCGCGCCGACGCCGAGCGCCACCTCAAGGACGGCCTCTTGAGCGTCACTACCGACCGTCCGACAGGCATCGCCCTTGACGTTCACGAATACTATTCGGAAGCACCCTACTGGTGGCCGCAGTCGGAAGATCCGCGCGCGCCTTACGTGCGCCGCGATGGCCAGGTCAATCCGAACCGATTCACCGCCAACAAGGCCGCGCTGAACTCCATGGCCGAATCCGTGTTCACGCTCGGCGCCGCGGCCTATCTGCTCGACGACCCTCGCTATGCGCAGCGCGCGGCGCGTGTCATCCGCACCTGGTTTCTGGATCCGAAGCTCCGCATGAACCCGTCGCTCGAAAATGCCCAGGCCATTCGCAATGTCAATACCGGCCGCGGCGCGGGCATACTGGATGGCCGCGTGTTCATTCGTGCCGTTCAAGGCATGGAATTTCTGGCGCAGACCGGTTCCTGGGATCCCAAGGAACAGGCCGCGACCAAGAAATGGTTCCAGGAATACCTGCACTGGCTTCTCACCAGCCAGCCGGCCGAGACTGAAAAATACTCCGGCAACAATCACGCCTCCTGGTGGACGGCCCAGGTCGCGGCGATCGCGACCTTCGTGGATGAAGAGCCCGCGCAAAAAGCGGCTTTCGATTTCTATCGCGCTCACATCTTCCCGCACCAGATCCGGCCGGACGGTTCCGCTCCCCGCGAAGAGCAGCGCACCCGCGCGCTCTCCTATTCCGCCTTCAACCTGGAAGCGTTCACCGTGACCTGCCGCATCGCGCAGCTTCGCGGCGTGGACCTGTGGAGTGTGAAGGCCAAGGGGGGAGCCACCATCGCAACGGTCATCGACTATCTCCAGCCGTTCCTCACCGATCCGAAGAAGTGGTCGAAGGAACAGGTCGGTGACTTCACCAACGACAGCGTCTATGCGCTAGCGTTCGCCGGGATGGGCATGAAGAAGCCCGAGTACATCACCCTGTATCGCAAACTCGAGCATTCCGAAAGCGCCTGGCTGGACCTGATCGACCTGCTGGTTGCGCGCTACGAAGCCAGCGGCCATCAGACCCGCCACTGAACTCTTATCGCCGGCCTGCTCCGTGTCAGTCCCGCTCCAGCTCGTAACGCAGCGTGCGCTCCAGGCACGCCACACAGATCCTCACAATGACGCCTGCGCCCGATCGAATTTCGTGCGGGGTATCCCGCTGACAGATTTTGCAGTATCGCAGCGTCCGCGGCAGGGAGCCGGCTGCCGCCGGTTCCTGCGGCCAATTCAGCATCGTTCACCTCCTGTGACGCTGATTGTGCGCCTGCGCCGCCGCGCTGTACAGTGTGAGGGGTACCGGCTCCAGTACCGGGACTCTTCGCCGATTTACCGGCCAAACCGATGGCCCTGAAGGAGATCCACCGCTTGAGCTTGGCATCCTGCCGCCTGTTTGCGATAGTCCTGCTGTGCAGCGCGGGTGCACACGGACAGCCCGTCCCACCCTGCGCGGGCGATCCCCAACCGGCCTATCCCGCGCTTGACGGTCCTGCCGCCATCAGAGTCTGGGAACGCTCCGATTGGACTCCAACCTCCTGCATTGGCTGGAGCCGGTCCACATCCGCGACCCTGATCGCCACCGCGGCCCGATTCCATCACGCCGCCGGCGCCGAGCCTCTGCGCCGCCGCATCGGCGCCGTCTCCCGGCTCTCGGGCCTGCTCTACTGGTCAACGACCAATCAGAAGTGGCAGCCCATGATCCTCGACGCCTATGCACTCTCCGGCCCTTCCGAGAGCCAGCGCCGCCAGGATTTCTCCGCCGATGAGATTGCCGAAGGCGAGACCCTGTACGCGCAGCAGGAGGACAACCTCATTGGGAAAGCCGTGTACCGCCTGCGAATCGTCCGCGCTTCCGCCGATCGCCTGGTCGTCGCCACCGAAAACAGCGGCACCATCCGTTACCTGGCGATCCCGGTCTTCCCGCCCGGCGAAATTCAGTCGATCGTTTTCCTCGAGCGTGAATCCAAGGACGTCTGGCGCTATTACAGCATCGTGCGCATCGGCCCCCAGGCGAGCCTTTTCCTCGGGGGCCACGATGCTTCACTGGTCAACCGCGCCGCCGCGACGTTCCGCTACCTCGCCGGTATCCCCGCGGACAGCGAGCCGCCGGCTGCGCGCTGAGCTGACCCGCGTTTCTCCGCCAGACCGATCAACGTCCAGTCAGTCGGCCTGGTGATCCGGCCCTGCCCATGCGGAGGCTTCAACTCCTCGATCTGGAAATCGATCTCGTTTCCACGAACCTCCACCAGCGCATGCCCGAAAAACCAGCCGTCCTGGTATTGACCCGAGTTGCGCAGATGCCCGCCCGCGCTCGGCATCGCCAGGTAAGTCACGCCTTCCAGTTCCGCCCGCATGATCTGGTGGATGTGTCCCGCGATCACGTACTGCACTCCGTACCGCCGCGCGAGCTGATGCAGCGGAAAGTTCGTGTTCCGCATGGCCACGGGGATCAGCCATGACGGCCGGTGCATGAAGACGAACTTCACCGCCTGTGCGGCGTGCTCCTTCAGGTCCTGCTCCAGAAAGGCCAGTTCCTCCGCCCCCAACTCGTCCGACCGGCTGTTGTCCAGAATCGTGAAGTGGGCCTGTTGATGATCGAAGCTGTAATTCGGGGCGTGCCCGGAGTGCTGCCGGAACAACCTCTCCGACGCCTCCGACCAGATATCGTGATTCCCAGGGGTCAGGTAGAGCGGGTATTTCCGGTAAGGCCGGTAGATCTGCTCCACCTGCTGCCACTGCTTTTCGGCAGTGGTATCGCTCGACCCCTGGATCGTGTCGCCGACAGTTACCACGAACGCCGGATTCTCCGCCGCCACCTCCGGCCAGACTTGTTCGTAGACGCCGGGTTGGGCCTCACCCGTGCGATCGCCCAGAACCGCGAAGCGGAACGAATCCGCGCCGTTGACGCTCGCTGCAAGGGCAGCCGCCAAGGCCGCGATCAACGCCGATGACCTGGCTCTGCCGCGTCTCGGTCGATCCGCGTTCATCTGCGGCCAATCATCCCTCAGATATCCAGCCCGGCGTCCAGGTAGCCGATACCCTTGATCTTCTTAGGATCGGCGGGCTCGGCGTCTTTCCCGGAGAGCGCCTTCTCGATCGCGTGCACCACGAATTCCTCAGTGGAGCTGTAGCCCGCTTCACCAGCGTGCTTCTGCATCCGGTTCCAGAGCGCTTCATCGAATTCGATCTTCGGCCGGCCCATTGTCCCCCCCTAATCGATGTACCCCAGTCCTTGCAGCTTCTTGGCGATTTCCTCGTCGGAAGCCGTGGTGTCGAGCTTGGACAGCTCTTTTTCCAGCACGTGCTCGACGAATTCCTCCGGCGAGCTGTAGCCGCCGGCCGCGGCGCATTTCTTGACCCTGGCCGCCAGGGCTTTATTCAGCTTGATATTCAAATCACTACTCCCAAACGCCTTTTTAGCAGAAGTGCCGACACGATGGATACCAGGAAAAACCAGACCAACCAGTTCATTGCCATCCCGAACAATTCCAGCGCCGCATCGGGATAGCGAATCTCGACCCACTCTACCGCGCTGGAAGCTACGCGTCCCTCGCCCGGCGACCACAGTGTCGCCAGCGCCGAGCGGACGCCGCGTCCCGGAACGAAGTGCTGCCGGCCGCCGGCTTCGATGGCCTTGCGCACAGGAGTGCCTTCCACCGTGAACACCAGATCGCCCGACACCGCCGACTTCGGCACCAGCCGCCAGCTCACTTCCCGTGAATCCACCGCGCGGACCGCCGGCGCCGTGACTTGCACTTCCGGCGGCGTGTCCAGCCGCGGCGGGGCGGATTGCGGATTCCAGCCCGGCGCCATCCGCATAGTCACGAGCGCCTCCCGGCCGGGTGTCAGCGGCGCCCGGCCGTAGAACGACTCCAGGTGAACGAGGAGCACCGCCATGGGGAGCGCGAGCCACAAAGCCGGCTTCAGGGCCAGGCCCATGTAGCGCAGATTCGAGGAGAACAGCGAGCGCAGCGCGCGCCCGGTAGCCGCCGGCTCATCGGCGAAGATGCGCAGCTCCAATAGCGATGCCGCCACTTTGCGCTTGACCTGCCTGATGCGCGCCTGGTTCGACGTCCGGCCGACTACCCACAACATGCCCACGCCAACCGCCGCCGAGAGCACCGTCAACCCGACGAGCGGCGGCGCCCAGGAAAACAGCGCGAAGTACAGCTTCAGCACCGCGTCGACGGCGTGATTGAAAAAGTCCATGCGCCCCTCAGTACACCGATTCCCCGATCATCCCGGCGGCCGGAGCCACTCCGAACTCGCGCAGGATGGTGACGGTTACGTCCTCCAGCCTCGGCGACGCCACCCGGAATTTCCGGTTGGAAAAGAGCACACCGGGAACCTCGGACGATGCCATGCAATGGTCGGCGATCCACGCCTGCGTATTGTCTTCCACTTCCAGTTTGGGGACCGCTCCCAGCGCCGTCTGCCACGACGCGCGGAAGCCGCGGTGAAAGCCCACCAGGAGATCCGGCGCGTTTCTCAGGTTGCGCCCGCGAAACTCCTTCCCGGGGAAGTACACCTGGCCCACTACCGGGAGCCCGCTCACCGGATCTTTGAACTCCATCAGGCGCGAAGCGATCTGCGCGGCCACCTGCTCTCTTTCATCCTGCTGGACGATGCCGCCCGGCTCGCGCCCCTGCAGGTTCAGATAAATCGCGTTCAGCCCAAGCGCGTAAGCCTGCGTGCGGCTCCAATCCACGTGGGCGAATATCTCCTCGTCGCCGACGTTGGCCGGATCGTCCAGGGTGAGAAAACCTTCGCGCATCAGGAACGTGTTGAGGTGCACCGCACGATCGAAGCGGGCGAAGCCGTGGTCCGACAGAATCAGCAGCGTGATGCCGCGGCCGGCCTTCTGCATCGCCTCGCCGATCGCCGCATCCACCGCGCGATAGATTTCCAGCAGGTCGTTGTCGTAGCGGCCCCAGAGCATGTGGGAATTCTGGTCCACGCTCGAGAAGTAGTAGAACAGCAGACCCGTCTGGAACCGGTCGAGCTGGTAGCGGAACATGCGCAGGCTGTCCGCCAGCACCTTGCGGCTCTGCACCAGGAATTCGTCCTTGCTGAGCAGTCCCGCGCGGTAGGCCGACGTCTCTTCGGCGATCCCCTGCGTGTAGTAAGGGCCGAGCGTCTGCGCAAGCTGCCGGCTGTACGCCCCCGGCGTCGAGATCGGCAGCGCCGGATCTTCGGGGTCCAGGTTCACCGGGCTCGCGTAAACGCGCAGGTGCGGATGCACCTGCTGCAGGTAGATGCGTACGATCCCCGACGCGCTCTTCAACCCCGAAATGAACGGGAACTGCACGCGGAACCAATCCGACCATTCCCCCTGCCGCAGGATGAACTGGTGGCCGCCAAGATCGAAGCGGGCAGCCGGCTCTGCCGGGTCCACATGTGTCACCAGGTCGATTGAAGTGATCGCATGGTCCTTGCGCAGCGGGTTGGCCGGCCCCTGGATCGTCAACACCGCACGCCCGCCCGCTACCGGGGTGTGGACGATGCGGCCGCCGGCGACCTCGGTGCGGGTCTCGGCGGGGTCGTCCGTGTAGAAGCTGAACGTGCCGAAGCTGCCGCCCAGGTCGGGCGTGCCCATTCCCGAAAGCGACTCCGCCTCGCAGTCCGCCGGCGGAAAATTCGCGGGCATGCGGATGACCGTCGCGGGCATCCGGTTCTCGGACAGAATCTGCCAGAACGTCTTGCCGGCACGGCGCGAGCGCACGCTGCCGCTGGAGAGCGGGATCACGTACGGTCCGATGGTCAACGTGCGGCCGGGATCGCTCACCTCCGCCATGGAGGAAATGGGCGCGCGGGTAGCCGGATCCCGGTGGACGAAATCGAAAATTCCATGGCCGCCCGGGTCCATCCCGGTGCTCACGCTCGACCAGGCCACCGGACTTTGGGGCGGCACCGTGGTGGCCAGCGGCCGGAAGTCGCCTTCGGTCCGCAGCCGGTTCAAATTGGGCAATTCGCTCCAGTGGTTCTGGACGAAGACCGGGTCCATGCCGTCCACGCCAAGGACGATCATGCGCTTCCCGGCCGCCTGCGTGGCGACCCGGGAGCAGCCCGCGCCCGCCAGAACGGCCAGCGCGGCCACGGCCGGAACCAAATTCACGCCGCCACCTCTGCGCGCGCCGGCGCCTGCCCCGGCCGCAACAGCGCCTTGCCCTCCATGTGCGGCGGCGGCTCGATCCCGAACAGGTCGAGCGCTGTCGGCGCCATGTCCTCGATCCCAGGATTCTCCGCGAAAATCGCGCGATTGCAGAACAGCACACCCGGCACCAGATGCGGATCCACGCAATGATCGCCGCTCCACGCCTTGCGATTGTCGGAGAATGTCGCGCGCGTCACCTTTCCCACCGCAGCGTCCCACGAGGCCCGGTAACCATCCGCGTATCCGACGATCACATCCGGCGCGGCATCCAGATACGGGCCCTTGTATAGCGAATCCGATGGCCAGGCTTTGCGGATGCCCAGGCGGTCGCGCTCCGCATCGCGCAGGCCCGAGAGTTTGGCCGCGATCTCGCGCTTCAACTCCGCCGCCTGCGCGCCCGGTTCCACGATCCCCTGCGATTCGCGCCCCTTCACATTCAGGTACAGTCCCGCGAGGCCGAACGTGTATGCTCGGGTGCGGCTCCAGTCCACGTCTTTCAGGTATTGCCCTTCACCCGTGGCGCCCGCTTTCAGCGCCAGGTACCCGTTCTCCAGCAGCCAGGCGTTGAGGTCCACGCCCCGATCGAACGCCGCGAAACCGTGGTCCGAAAGCACCATCAGCACTGTCTCGTCGTCCACGTATCGCATGGCCTCTCCCACCAGCCCGTCCGCGCGCCGGTACAGTTCCTCGATGGTGTTGCTGTACGCGCCGCCGCGATCCTTCTGCGCGTAGAACATGTGCTGCACGCGGTCGGTGGTGTCGAAGACGCAGGCCACGACGCCTCGCCGCGTGCGCTCCAGCGCGCTGAGAAACATGGCGCGGCGTTCTTCGAAGATGAGGTATGCCTGTTGCAGGAAGTCGTCGCTGTCGATCGCCTTTTCGTTGAGCGCCCAGGTATCTTCCGCCATGCCCAGCGTCGCGAACGCGCCCAGCAGCTTGGCCAGGTAGGTCGCGTAATAAGACGGGTGGGAAATCGGCAGCGCCGGATTCTCCGGATCGATATTGATGGGCGTCGAGTACAGCGAATACTCGGGTCCGCTCTCGGTCAACAGAAACCGCGCGATGCCCTGCACCTTGATCCCCAATGGCGCGGCGAACGACAGCGTGATCCACGGGGTGTATTCGCCTTCGGTCAGCGCGTGCCGCTCGCCGCCGATTTCGAACGTTGCGCGCCCCGCACCTTTCGGCGCCAGCGTGAATGGGATCCGCAGGCTGCCGCCGCCCTCTTCCATGTAATTCTGCGGCCCTTCGATTTCGCCGCGATATATCCCGTCCTCAAGCTTCAGTGGATAGCGATTGCCGCTCTCCATCGCGCCGCCGGAATGGCGCGTGGTGTGCAGGGCGAAGGTGCCCTGTGTGCCGAGCAGGTCCGGAGTGCACATCGCCGATAACATCCGCCCGTTGAACTTCTCGGGAGGGAACGTGATCGGCACGCGCAGAATGGTCGATCCGATATGCCTTTCTCCCAGGATCTGCCAGAAGGTCCGGCTCTTGCGCCGCATCTCGACGATCGGCCGGCTCAACGGAATGCGGTACTTGCCGAGCTTCAGCATGCGAGCCGGCTCGCTCACCCGCGACGACGACAGCTCGGGCATGTACGACCGCAGGCTCCGGTTGAGAAAATCGAACATGCTATGGCGCGCCGGGTTGACGCCGGTGGCGAATGTCGACCAGGCCACCGGCGACAAGGCCGGAAACGTCGTGCGCAGCCGTGTGAAGATGCCCTGCTCCTTCAGCCTGCTCAGGTTCGGCAGCTTGCCCTCGGCCATGTAGCGCTCGGCGAGGCCGGGGTCGAGTCCATCCAGCCCCAGGAAAATCAGCTTGCGGATCCGCGCGTGTTTATAGCCCTGCACACCGCGGACCGCCGCCCACAAACGCCGGAAGGGCCACAAGAGCAGCGAAACCACCCCCAGGAACAACCCGCCCAAAAGCGTCAGGAACGATCCCAGGAAGGCAAACCCCGCGCCGGGCCCGATGTATGCCAGCTCGGGAATCACCGGCAGGTTCATCGCAGCTTACCCTCGACGAACGGCACCTCGAAGACCTTCTTATGGAAGATCGGCCCGTGACCGAAGTATCCACTTTCACCGAACAGCTCGCCGTGATCGGCTGTAACCGTGATGTAAGTATTCTTAGGTACTAGATCGAATAGCTCTTCCAGGACGCGATCCAGGTATTTTACAGCTTTGACTTGCCGGTCCCGAAGCATGCGCATCTGTTTACGATTGAAAAACGGGTCCTTCCCCTTGCGTAGTTTGCCTCCCACCACGTGATCGTCCAGGTGTTTGAACACGCCGTGGACGCCGCTGATGCGCGGCCAGTCCTCCGGCGGCTCGTCCGGCAACGCATAGGGATAATGCGTTTCGCCCACGTTAAGCAGGTAGTACGACGGCCTGTCCTCCGCGAAGTGCAGATCCGGCAGCATTGCGCGCATATCGTTGTGGTGCTCCATCAACCGGTACGTATCGAACCCGTGGTTGAGAACGGTCCTTGGATTCAGCACCGGCAGCGACACCATGGCGTGCGTGCGGTAGCCCAGGGATTCCTTCAGGAAAGCCGGGAAATAGAGCTTGGGAATGAGGGACTTGAACCCGATACCTTCGATCCCGAGCCGTTCGGAAAATTTTAGTAAGTCCTGTTTATAATATTCCGAGGCAAATACTCGGGTTGGATTTGTGTGCGGTAGCAGGCCTGTAAGCAAATTGTAATGTGATGGAGCTGTCCATGTTGCATACGACCATCGCTGCTCCACGGGCCCAAGCTTGCGGAGTGTCTTGGGGCGAGCCTCCACCAAGGAATCATGGCGGCAACTGTCGAAGATAACCTGAATGTAATTATTGCCTCTAAATTGCTTGCCGGTACCAGTCTTCATTCCGCTATCCAAAAACCTGGAATCTCCTCACCCGAGTATTGTAGACTAAACGGGCTGGGCATGACCTCCAAGCCACCACTCGCCTTTGTATTACTCCAGGGTGTTATCCAAGGCGCCGCAGCATGGTCTGCATATGCCGTCGTCGAGTTTGCGGTTTCATCCATCTTATTCGGCATCCTCCGGCCCTACGCCGTCTTCACGCCATGGCATTGGAGCCTGACCGCCCTGCTCCTCGCCGGATTTCTCGCCGCCGGATGCATAGCGGGTGCCGCGGCCGCCCTGCTGCTCTGGTATGCGCGGCGCGCATCCCTCGCGAACGGCCAGTCGCATCAGGTTCTCGCAGCCGCGGGCAGTCTGAGCATTACCATCGCGTTCCTCGGGAATCTCGTGCTGGCTTTCAGCGACGCGCATGGCTACCTCCTCCTTATTCTCGCCTGCCTGCTCCTCGCCGGCGTGCAGTCGGCGGCGGTGATCTCGGTCCGCTGGCGCGAGCGCCTCGGCCTGGTGACCAACTACTGGATCACCGCGGGCCTGCTCCTCGGCGTCGGAACGGAGCTCAAGCTCCGGGAAATGGGCGTGGCCGGGCAGTTGGGAGCACGGCTCAACCTCTGGTCGTGGATTCTCCTGGTGTTGCTGCTGGCTACTATCGTGGTGTCCATCGCCGCCGGCCGGGCGCTGGTACGTCTTGGCAGCCCGGGGGCGGCGCGAAACATTTCGTTGGGAACGCTCTCCGTCCTGATCGTGCTGTTTGCCGCAAGCGAAGCACTGTCCGTCTTCGGCGCCGCTCCCTCCGTGGAGGCGGCCCCCAAGGAGATCGGTTCGGCGGTGCGTCCGAACGTCGTCCTCGTGGTTCTGGACACGGTACGAGCCGACCACCTCTCGGTCTACGGTTACGATCGCGACACGACCCCGAATCTGAGAGGGTTGGCCCGCGACTCCGCCGTCTACCCGAACGCCATCTCCTCATCCGACATCACGCTCACCAGCCACGCCTCGCTCTTCACCGGAATGTACCCCAGTTGGCACGGCGCGTACTGCGATCCCAACCGCGCGCCCTACGGACAGCCCGTAAATCCGCAGTACCCGGCGCTGGCGGAGCTTCTGAAATCCAACGGCTATTCGACTCTTGCGGTCGCTGCTAATATGTATCTCCGCGCCGACTTCGGTCTGGAGCGCGGGTTCGCCGAATTCCAGATCCCCCGTCCCGTGGCCATGCTGCCCGCCGACATGCCGTTTCTCCTGCGGCACACCCTCCGGCGAGGCCTTCGCCTGGCATTCGACACCACGCAATTCGACCGCCTCTTCAGTTTTGCCGGCGACATCGATTCGGAGCTGTTCGCCTCGCTCTCCCGCCGCGGACGCGAGCCGTTCTTCGCCTTCCTGAATTATATGGACGCGCACTTCCCTTACGTGCCACCGGCGCCATACGAAAAGCAGTTCCCGGGGCAGCAGGCCGGCTTCACCCAGGAAGACCTGGAATCCGAGCAGCTCGCCATCAGCCAGGGTAAAGACGCATCGCCGGTCTACATGCGCCACACCCTCTCCAAATACGACGGCGGCATCGCCTACGAGGACGCGCAGGTGGGCCGCCTGGTCAACTGGCTGAAACAACACAACGCTTACGACAACACCATGATCGTGATCGCCTCCGATCACGGCGAGGCCTTTGGGGAGCGCCACCGCGTCGGCCATGGCAATTCGCCGTACCAGAACGTCGTGCACGTCGCCCTCATGATCAAGTACCCGCGCGGAGTCCACCAAGGCACGGAACCCACGCCGGCCAGTTTGATCGACGTCGCGCCGACGGTGTTGAGCACGCTCGGCCTCAGCGTGCCCGCGGCGATGCAGGGCCGAGACCTCAATCATCCCGAGGCCCTGGCCGGCCGCATTCTCTACAACGAGACCTTCCCCTGCGCCGTAATCCAGGCCCCGGAATGCCGCACGGGCTGCACCGCGCGATCGGTGTACGAGTGGCCTTACAAGTACATCAGCTCCAGCACGGGAAAACGCGAGCTGTTCGACCTCAGCCAGGACCCTCTCGAAGAAAAGACACTCTACGCACGCCAGCGCCCCGTAGCCGACAAACTTCGCGCCGATCTCGATGCCTGGATCAAGGCGATGCCCGTCCGCACCATTCGCAAGCAGACCCTCACCCACGACGACCTGGAAAAGTTAAAGGGCCTGGGCTACGTGCAGTAGCCCGGACCCTGGTCGGCCGGAGCCGGCCCTATTTCAGTGCGCACAGCGGATCCCCCACCACCACCCCCTGCCAGCTCAGTGCCGGCATGCCCAGGTAGTAGCTGTCCGCCAGATTGCGCCCCTCGGCATACGCGGGCAAGAGATAATCCGGCCGCACACAGTAGCTCAGGTACGGCTCGTAGGTGTTGCCCGATGCCCCGGTCGCGCCCTCATGGATCAGGTCCCCGATCAGCCCCTGCGGCGACCCCCCGAAAAAGTGCTCTCGATCCTCCCACCCCGTGGGGTTCCACGCGTCCGGAGGCCGCTTGAACGTTCGCGCGCTCGTGGAGACGAATTCCGCGGCCACCGCGCCCGGCAGCCACTCGAAGTGGAGCCATCGCTCGTGCCGCGCCGAATCGTTCGAGCCCCAACTCGCGTACCCGATGACATCCTTCTGCTGGTACAGCACACGCGTCGTCTCGTCCACGATCACGCGATTGGACGGCAGCAGCATGGCCGCCGTGCGCAGCCAGTTGTTCCCCGGCTCGTCCCTTTCCGATTGCAGGTCGATCACGAACTTGCCCCGGTTCCGCGCTGCCAGCGAGCGGTCGATCATCGCCTTCACATCGGCCAGATCGTACGCCGCCAGCCGCGTGACCAGGTAGATCGGAAACATCGGGTGCTGAAAACGGGCATCGCGCCGCATGTAGAACGGATTGGCCAGACCGCCCGCCCGATGGTATTGTGCCCCTTTCAGCTTGCCGTAGAGCAGAGCCAGCTCCGAGTCCACACTGGCACGCTCGCTTAGCTGTCCGCTGCCCAGCCCATCCACTTTGAGGGGAACGCCCAGCGTGGTGACGATGTACAGCACCTTGTCCACCAGGCCGGCTTGCTTGAGGCACTCCCCGATGGGCCGCTCCACCTGCTGCTGGTAAGTGTTCCAGTTGATCTCCTCCTCGCTGGTGCTGGCGATGTAGCAGACGTTCTTCGCCGGCACCGATCGCCGCGGCCGGTAGTACTCGCCAATCTGGCGTGACACCGCGTCGTTCTTGTTGACCACCAAAAGGATGTTCTCGCCAGTCTGAGCGCGCAAGCAGACAGCCGCGAACAGAAGAAGGAAACCAAAACGCACTACCGTAGATGTTACAATACCTTTCGTCGCCTCTGGCGTGACATGAACAGCGCATTTGCAGCCCCGGTTCCTCCGGTGCAACATGGACTTTGACCAGCTTCATACCTTCCTGGAAATTGTCCGCCTGAAAAGCTTTTCGAAAGCCGCTCAGACCTGCTATCGCACCCAGCCGGCCATCAGCGCTCAAGTGAGGCAGCTCGAGCAGGAGCTCCGCGCCGACCTGTTCGAACGCTTTGGCAGCCGCATCTCGCTGACCACCGCCGGAAAGATTTTCGCCGAATATGCCGAGCAGATATTGGAGCTCAGGCGGCGCGTGCAGGACTCCATCGCCGAGCTGGAGAACAATCCGCGCGGCGAGCTTGTGATCGCGGCCAACGAGGCCACCTGCATTTACATCCTGCCCAAAGTCTTCTCGCAGTACCGCGAGCAGTTTCCCGCGGTGCAGCTCCAGGTCCTGCGCAGCTACGGCTCGCGCGTGGTCGAGGCTGTCATGGAGAACTCGGCCGATTTCGGACTCACCCAGCTTCCCGTCGAGGAGAAGCGTCTCCAGGTGGTGAACGTCTACCGCGACGAGATTCGCGCCGTCGTGCCTGCCCGCCACCCGCTTGCATCCCGCAGGATGGTCGGCCCTCAGGATGTCGTCGAGCACTTCCTCGTGCTTCCCAAGTACGGCAAAACACGCACCCGCCTGAATGAATGGCTCGAGCCGGTGGAAGACGACGTGCGCATCTCCATGGAGCTCGATTCTACCGAGGTCATGAAGCACTTCGTCATCGCTGGGCTCGGTGTCAGCTTTGTGGCCGTATCGAATTGCCGCGAGGAGATCGCGGCCGGTAAGCTGCAGGCCATTCCGCTTTCGCCCGAACCCATGGTGCGCAGGCTTGGACTCATTTACCGCAAGGACAAGGCGCTCTCCAAGGCGGCCCTGGGCTTCATCCAGGTGGTCCTCGATCATGTCGGCGAGGAGGGCCACGACGAACAGGAAAAACCAAAAGCCCCGCGGGTGGTTGCATGACTGCCTGTCCCCATTGCCGCCGGAAGTTCGCCGGATCGCCGCCGCGCTGTCCGCATTGCGGCGAGGCCATCCCACACCCTGAGGGGAAACAGTCCGCCGGCATGTTTCAGACTTCCACCGTGATGATTTCGGCGGGCGGATCCGATCGTGTTTACCGCTCCGTGGACGAGGTGCCGGTTTCCCTCCGCACGCGCCTGCTGAAATCCACCAATGGGACCAACTCGGCGACCATCCTGATCGCCGACCGCCGCGGGCGCAAGGAGATCGCCAGGGCCATGCGCAATCTTCCCGCCCATGCCCAGCGGCGCCTCGTTCAGTCCGTTCTCGGCGGCCCGCAAAGGTCCGCATCGCGCTGGCTCGGACCCGGCAGGCGCAAGGCGATTGTCTGGGTCGTGGCACTGCTTGCCCTCGCCGCCATCGGCCTGGTATTCGGCAGGTTCTAGGATCTGTCCTATTGCCCCGCTGGGTGCGACCGATAAGATCCCTATGGACCATCGGCACTTCAAACGGCATCCAGGCAACCAACCCGCCAGCATTACTTTGTTCGGCACACCGGAAACCCGCATCCCGGGCCGCATACGAAACATCTCCGGCCAGGGCATGGGTATCGAGGTCGGCCAGCCCGTCGAATCCGGCACCGAGCTCAAAATCGAGGTGCCAAGGACGGCCCTGCTGGGCAAGGCGATCTACTGCCGTCCCGATGGAGACCGGTTCTATATCGGAGTGAGACTCGATGAGCCGCTCCGCACGCTGATCGCCATGAGCCGCGCCCTCGAAGAACTCCACACACCCGCGAACCCGCAGGCCGCATGCGTCCAGGGTCAACAGAAGCCTCACCGACCCTTGTGCTAAGTTTTAACCGTGAACATCCTTTTGGTCGATGACGACACGGAACTGGCGTCCCTGCTGACCGAATTTCTTGTACGCGAGGGTTTCACCGTTGCCTCCGAGCACGAAGGGTTTCGCGGGCTGGAACACGCCCGGAAGCCTGAGGTCGATCTCATAGTGCTCGATGTCATGCTGCCCGGTATCGACGGGTTCGAAATCCTGCGCCGTCTCCGCGCCGAAAGCAAAGTCCCCGTGATCATGCTCACCGCTCGCGGCGACGATGTCGACCGCATCGTCGGCCTCGACCTCGGCGCCGACGACTATCTTCCCAAACCCTTCAACCCCAAAGAGCTGCTGGCTCGCATCCGCTCCGTGTTGCGCCGCTACGAGTCCCGTCCGGCGAGTGTATCCGGCCGCATCGAGGTCTCCGGTATCGCCCTCGACCCCGCCACGCGCACCGTCACCGCCAACGGCAACCCCGTCGACCTGACTACCTTCGAGTTCGATGTTCTCGAGCTCCTCATGCGCTCCTCCGGCAAGGTGCTGTCGCGCGATACGCTGATGGAGAATTTCTATAACCGCAAAGCCACTCCTTACGATCGCTCCATCGACATGCACATCAGCCATCTGCGCCGGAAGCTCCAGAACGGGGACGATCTGATCAAGACCGTCCGCGGCGTGGGCTACCAGTTCTGTCCCACCGGGACATCTTCCGGAGCGGAATGAAATCGCTCTTCGCAAAAATCCTGCTCTGGTTCTGGTTCACCGTTGCCGTGACTGTGGTTGGTTCGGCCTTCATCTCGGCAATCAATATCAATAAGGACAGCGACGAAAACGCTCCTGTCGCGCGCCTGGTCACCTTTCAGCTCGAAGAAGCGCGCGCCGCTTACGAAACCGGCGGCCGTCCCGGCCTGCAGGCATTTCTCGATACCCTGCACCGCGTCTACAATGCGCACGGCGTTCTGACGGATCAGGACGGCCACGATCTGCTGACCAACGAGAACCGCGCCGATCTCATCCGCCACGCCCGCCGCCACGTGCTCTACGAAATCTTCCGCGGCGGCGATTCCACCGTGGCGCGCACCAGCGACGACGGCGGCTACTGGTTTTTTTTCATCGTGCCGCGCCTTCCTGTCGGCCTGTGGTTTCTCCAGCCCGAGCACCTCTTTGTCATGGGCGCGGGCGTGCTCCTCTGCTATTGGCTGGCCTTCTATCTGACGCGCCCGGTGCGCCGGTTGCAGCGCGCCGTCGAACGCTTCGGCCATGGCGACCTCAGCGCGCGCTCCGGCAGCGTCCGCCAGGATGAGCTCGGCGAACTGGCGCGCACCTTCGATCGCATGGCGGACCGCCTGGAGACCCTGCTCTCCGCCGAGCGCCGGCTCCTGCTCGATATCTCGCACGAATTGCGCTCGCCGCTGGCTCGTCTCGGCGTCGCCATCGAGCTGGCGCGCTCCGGCGACAATCTCGAACCCGCCCTCAACCGCATTCAGAAGGAAGCCGACCGGCTCAACGCCCTGGTTGGACAGCTTCTCCAGGTGACCCGCGCCGAGGGCGACCCGGGTTCGCTGCGCCGCGACCCGGTCCGCCTCGATGAGCTCGTCGAGCAGCTCGTCGATGATTCCGCTATCGAGGCCGCCTCCCACGGATGTGCGGTCAAGTACGAAGAGCACGTGCCCGTCACTGTGGCCGGCGATGCCGAGCTGCTCCGCCGCGCAGTCGAAAACGTGATCCGCAACGCCATCCGCCATGCGCCGCGCGATACCACCGTCGAAGTCAAGCTGGCGCATTCCAACGGCCACGCGGTGGTGGATGTTCGAGATCGCGGCCCGGGCGTCCCCGAGGAGGCTCTGGCGCGCCTGTTCGACCCGTTCTACCGCGTGGAGACCGATCGCAACCGCATCAGCGGCGGCATCGGCCTGGGTCTCTCGATCGCGCGCCGCGCGGTCGAGCTCCACCGCGGCCACATCCGCGCGCGCAACGCACAGCCCGGCCTCGAAGTCGAGCTGGAACTCCCGGTATTGGCAGGGTAGGCCTCCCGGTCTGCCCCGCGCCGCCGACGCGGCGTTTGGCGGGCGGCACGTTGCCGCTGTCCACTGCCGTCCCGAGAAAATCCGGAAACGCGTCTAGAATAGGTACGTCAGGAGATTTATGCGCCTTTCTCGCAGCTTAACGACGCTTGCCTTGTTCGCAGTAGCTGTTCCGGCTTTCGCCCAGATTTACTCCGACCACTACGCCGTCATCCTGAAAGATCCGCCAGTCGCGGGACGTTTCGGCGGGCGAGAAGCCGCGCAGTCCACCGCCGCCCAGGTATATCGCGGGCAACTCGCCGTCACCCAGGCTGCCGTCCGGCGGCAGATCGAGTCGCGCAAAATCACAGCCGTCGAATCGGTGGACACCGTTCTGAACGCCATCTTCGTCGCGACCACTCCCGACCGGATCGCCGAGCTCAGGGCGATCCCCGACGTGCTGGATGTGGTTCGCCTCCCCCTGCTCCATCCGGAGCTGAATCGCGCCACCCAACTGATGAACGCTCCCGCCGCGTGGACCGCGCTGGGAGGGCAGGGCAGCGCCGGGGCGGGAATGAAGATCGCGGTCCTCGATTCCGGCATCGACCAGACGCATCCCGCCCTGCAGGATTCTTCGCTCACTGCTCCTTCCGGATTTCCGAAGTGCACCGACGGCCATCCCGAGGATTGCGCCTACACCAACAGCAAGGTCATCGTGGCGCGCAGCTACGTGCGGCTGCTGGCGCCCGGTCCCGCCGCCGCTTCCCGCCCGGATGATTTTTCGCCTCGCGACCGCGTGGGTCACGGGAGCGCGGTGGCCTCCGTCGCTGCGGCCAACACGGCTACCGGCGCGGTGCAGATCATGGGCATGGCGCCCAAAGCATTTCTGGGCAACTACAAGATTTTCGGTTCTCCGTTTGTCAACGATGTTTTTCCCGGCAGTGTGGTGCTCAAAGCACTGGATGATGCCACCAAGGACGGCATGGACGTCATCGAGCTCTCCTCCGGTTTTCCGGCTCTTACCGGCCCGCTGGACACCGGTACGGCATGCGGCTTGGCCGCAGGCACTCCCTGCGATCCTGTCGCCACCGGCTTTGAGAACGCCGCCAAGGCAGGCGCCGTCATCGTGGTTTCCGCGGGGAACAACGGTAGCGACGGTATCAATTATCCGGTGTTCGGCTCGATCACTTCCCCCGCCACCGCTCCTGATGTGATCTCCGTGGGAGCCACGGGCAACTCGCACTACTTCAATCCTGCGGTGAGCGTTTCCGGCGGCCCGTCCAATGTGCAGAATCTCGCGGGCGCGCTCGGCGACGACAGCACCTCCCCGGGCGGCGCCTGGACGTTTCCCGCGCTCGACGTGTCCAAGATCAGCGCGGACACTTATGGCTGCGGCGCCTTTCCCGCTGGGTCGCTGAACGGCGTGTTCGCAATCATCCAGCGCAGCGTTGTGGGCTCGTCCACTGCATGCTCGTTTGCAACCAAGGTGGACAATGCGGTGAACGCCGGCGCCAACGGCGTCATCCTCTACATGTCCGATTCATCGGCCCTGGTCGCCCCTGGCAGCCTGGACAACAACTTTGTACCCGTAATCATGATCTCGCTGGCTGACGGCAACAACCTGAAGGCCTATGTCAACGCGAATCCGTCCGCCCAGGTGACCATCGATCCGTCCGCGATCGAAGAAGACGACACCGCGGATGCCAATCAATTGGCATCGTTCTCATCGTTCGGTCCCAATCCCGGTGATCTTTCGATCAAGCCCGATCTCGTGGCCACCGGTGGCGATTTCAACGGCCTCTGGATCTACATGGCGGCTCAGAATTACGATCCGCTCGGCGACATCTACAGCTCGACCAGGTTCAACGCGGCGGCAGGCACCAGCTTTGCCGCTCCCATGGTCGCGGGCGCGGCGGCGCTCGTGAAGCAAAAGCATCCCACCTGGACCGCCGCCCAGATCAAGAGCGCGCTCGTGAACACCTCCGCTCAGGACACCACCATGGACGACTCGGGCAACGCGGTCGACGTCGAGTGGATGGGGGCCGGCAGACTCGATGCCGGCGCCGCGATCAACGCCAGCGTGCTGGTGAGCCCGGTATCGATCTCCTTCGGAGCAATCGGTGCCGCGCCATCGGGCCTCTCCAAACAGCTCACCGTCACCAACGTCGGCAGCAGTTCCGTCACGCTGACCGTGACGGTCGTCCCGGGCGCCGCTTCAGCGACCGGCAATCTCAGCACAGCCACCAATCCGACCGTGGACAAAAGCAGCCTCACCTTGGCGGCCGGCGCCTCCGGCACCGTTACCGTGACGCTGTCCGGTTCACTTCCCCAACCTGGCACCTACACCGGCGCGATCACGCTGAAGGCGACCGGCGTCTCTCTCACCGTGCCCTACATGTACCTCGTCAGCGGCGGCGCGGCCAATGGCTACGTCTTGACCTGCGTGTGCAACCAGGGTGGCAGCTTCTTCGAAGGCATCGTCGGACAGCAGCCTTATGATCCTCTCACGCCGCTGCGGCCTGCCAGCCTCGGGGTTTCCGTCACGGACGCTGCGGGACTGCCGGTTTCCGGTGTCACTGTCACCTGGAGCGCGCGGCCGCGCACCGCAGTCACGTTCCAGAACACGGCCGGCACAACCAATGCGTACGGCATCGCTCTCACCGACGTCACCATCGCGCAGACCGGTAATATCACCGTGATCGCAAGCGCCGCCGGCCAGACGTGGACTTTTGACGGCTTCGGCCGCACTCAGCCGACAATCTCCAGCGGCGGCGTGGTCGATAACAACCTCGGAAGTTCTCCTATCGCACCGGGCTCGTATATCTCGATCTACGGTACCGGTCTGGCCGACGTCGGGGTCATCGACACCGCCTCGGCCGCATTCAGCCCGATCACGCCGAACGGATATGCGCTTCCGCTCAACCTGGATGGCGTCACGGTCAGCTTTGACACCGCCAACGGTGGCAGCTACGCCGGTCACATCACGTACGTCAGCCCCACGCAGGTCAACGTGCAGGTGCCCTGGGAGCTGCAAGGCCAATCCTCCGCCCAGGTAAAGGTGACCATCGATAGCTACTCCTACGGCAACGTCGTGAACGTGCCGGTGGCCGACACGGTGCCCTCGTTTTTCCAGAACGGCGGCATCGCCGCGGCGCTCAACCAGAACTTCGCCGTGATCACCGCGAGCAATCCGGTCAAGCGCGGAGGGGTGGTGCAGTTCTACCTCAACGGTCTTGGCCCTGTAAGTAACCAACCCAACAGCGGTGAGCCCGCCTCCGCCGATCCGAATCACCTGTCGGCCACGAACAATCCGCCGACCGTCACCATCGGCGGCCAGACGGCGCAAGTCCTTTTCAGCGGGCTCGCGCCCGGCTTTCCCGGCCTCTACCAGATCAATGCGGTTGTGCCCACCGGCATCAATGCAGGCACCGCGCAGGTCAGCGTTTCCATCGGCGGCAAGACGACCCAAACCTCCGGTTTGCCGGTAAACTAGAGGTCATGGCCAATCCGAAATACGCGGCTTCCGATAAGCCCGTCCCCGTCGCCGAACTCGTGGATACGCTGAGCGACGGCACCAAGGTCAAGCGCCGCATCCCGCGCATGCGCGCCTGCAATGAGAAAGACGACAAAGGGAAGCTGTGCGCCGGCCATCTGAAGCGCTGGTATTTCTTCGGCGACGAGGTCAAACAGAAATTCGGCGCCAACGTTGAAATCTACCGTTGCGAGCATTGCAAGACGCTCTACCTGCCGAACAAAGAAGAAGAGCCGCGCACCGGCACGCTGAGTTTCTGAATCATCTCCTCAAAAAGGAAAAACCGCATCGGCCCTGTCCCCTGACCTTCCGGGACTGAATCCGATGCGGCTCGCCCAGGTTGGGCTGGGATCGGGCGTCGGGCTATCTGGAATACTGCAACATCGCGTCAATTCCTGGTCAGGTCCGCGTCCTAATTTTCCCTTACCAGAAACGCCAGACAACTACCGCAACCGGCAACCCCCGGTGAGATTGTTTGAAACCGCCTTACAAAAAAACCCCTCTGCAGCAACCAACAGTGGAGAAGGGGTGAGCGAAATTTGCTGCAAACATCGGCTCCCGCAAGCACGCTGTCTCTTCGGCCCACTCTTCTTCCGCCTGCCTGTTTCTGCAGAGGGCAGGTTTGAAGTTACTTCGCCAATTCAACCTATGTTTAGCAATCGGACACCCACCTGTCAATGTCCTTAACCGCCTTTTTTGCAACGTGTTTAGGCAGATCCCCCGGGCCCCGCGTGGGCTGTTGTGGGCAACCCCTGTGTCGCTATGACACAATCGGTTCAGATGCCTTCCAAACTTGCCGCTGCCCTGCTCTGCTGTCTGGGCCTGCCCCTGGCTGCCCAAACCACGGATGAGCCGGTGGCGGTCTTCACCGAGCACCCCCGCCTCCTGCTCCGGCCTCAGCGGCTCCGGCTGCTCAAGCGCGAACGCGAGCGCAGCTCGGCCCGCTGGCAACAATTCGAGGCGCTGGTCGCCGGCGGCGCACCCATGCCCGAGCGCGGCTTCGCCTGGGGGCTCTATTCGATGGTCGCCGGCAACAACGCCCTGGCGCGCGAAGCCCTGGTCCTGGCACAGACCGGCGAGCTGGACCTCCGCGAGCAGGCGCTGGTCTTCGATTGGTGCCAGAACCTCATGAGCGATTCCCAGCGCCGCGACCTTGCTGCCCGGCTGCAAAAGGGCATCGCCGATACCGCCGCCGACAACCGTGTGGCCGCGACACGCACGCGCGCCATGGCCGCCATCGCCCTCTACGATCACGTGCCCCAGGTACCCCAGCGCGAGCTCGAGCGCATCGTCCGCCAGTGGTGGGGCGCCCGCATCCTGCCCGCGCTGAAGCGCGGCCAGAGCGTGATCGCGCGCGACGATGCCTACCCCCTCTGGGAGCTGCTTCACGTCATCCGCGACAACACCAATATCGATCTTCGTGAAACCGTGCCGCGATTCTTCAAGGACTATCCGATCGAACATCTCATGAGCCACTACCCGGCCACCTACGAAGGACCGGACAACCAGTACCGCATCGGCCTCTCGAAATCCGGCGAGCCCGATCTGCACCTCGCCGCGCTCTCCCGCGCCGCCGAGCTCGCCATGGTTGCTCTCGACACCAACGCCGCCGAAAGCCAGGTTCTGCAAGGCTGGCTCATGCACGACCACTTTGTGCTGCGCGGTCCGTTCGGCGCGCCCTACGAGTTCCTGTGGGCCAATCCCTATCAACCCGGGCTGAGCTACAACCTGGTGCCGCTGGTCTATCACAATCCCGATTTCGGCAAGCTCTTCATCCGCTCCAGTTGGGACGAAGACGCGCAGTGGTTCGGCCTCTTCGACGGCTCGATGCAACTGTTTGCCGATGGCCATCCGTCGAGCGTCAATCCGCGCCTCGACACCCCGCCCATCTCGCTTACTTCGGCGACGCTGTGTTTCGCCCAGCGCCAGCGCAAATTCCAGCTCAAGCTCGAAGAAGACGAAATGGTCTTCCTCCTCGGCCTCGAGCCCAGGCGCACCTACCAGGTCGAAATCGACGACGAAGAAATGTTCGAGACCGCAGCCGACGCAGGCGGAATCCTCGAGTTAGATGTGCCGCACGGCAAGCCGGTAGGTGTACGAATCCGCGAAGTCCCCACCGAGAGCCGTTAGCTGAAGCCTGATGCCTGAAGCCTGACGCCTTCTTTTCAGTACGCCCACCGCCACAGCGAGGCGCCCACCGTATATCCCGCGCCCACCGCCGCGAACAGCACCAGGTCGCCCTTCTTGAGGCGGCCTTGCGCGATCGCGTCCTGCGCTCCCAGCGGCAGCGTGCCGGCGGTGGTGTTGCCGTAACGGTCGATGTTCACCAGCACGCGCTCCCGAGGAATCCCGAGCCGTTCCCCGGCGGCTGTGATGATCCGCAGGTTGGCCTGGTGCGGGATCATCAGCGCCACGTCGTCGATGGTGAACCCGTTGCGCTCCAGCACCTCGCGGCTGGCCTCGTGCATCTTGCGCGCGGCGTACTTGAAGACCTGGCCGCCGTCCTGGTGCACGAAGTGAAGGTGTTGATCGACCGTTTCATGCGATGCCGGCAACCGGCTGCCGCCCGCCGGCATCTTCAGAAAATCGCCGCCCGAGCCGTCCACTTCACCCACAAAATCGATATACCCGGCT
>DATJYJ010000373.1:0-3029 GCA_035578025.1 Verrucomicrobiia bacterium | reverse complement strand
ACATGCAGGACGCACACCGCGTTGCCCGGCTGGCTCGCAGCCGGAGATGCGGCCCAAAGCTTCGATCCACTCTCCGGCCTTGGTCTGGTGCATTCGCTGACAGGCGCTTCCAGGGCCGCGTCCGCCGCCCTCGATCAACTGGACGGCCGGTTGGAGTCTTCGTATCAGTACGACGCCGACAATCGTGCCGCTTTCGCTGGATACTTACGCACTCGTTCCGAATATTACTCGCTTGAATGCCGCTGGCCCGAGGCGCCGTTCTGGGCGCGGAGACGGTGGGCGAGCGAGGCCGCTGGGCCGGCTGATCTGCCGGCTTAGGGAATCGGGATCCGGTACAGATTCCGTTGGATCGTGTGGCGCTCGAAAGCATAGATGTCCGCCGATGGGCCAGGCGCCCCCTCGACATCCAGCCGGCGCGCTCCTGGCAGCGCGGCGATTTCCACTTCGGAATGGAATCCGCCCTCCGGAATCGGTGGCAGCGTCCCTCGCCGCACGGGAACCAGGTAGGTCCGCCCGTCGGGAACCGCCCCCGCTGAGATCCACAGAAAATCGCCGCTCGAAGACCACTGGATTTTCGTGTTGCTGCCAACCACGATCGTGCGGCCTCCATCCAGCGGGACCAGTTGCGTCGCCGAGCTGGACATACCCGGGTAGGGCGCCCAGATCCGGAGCCATCGCCCGTCCGGCGAAACCCCGCCCGCATGGAATACCTCCCGCTCCAGCACCTTCTGCAATCCGGTCCCATCCGGGTGGATGCGGTATATGAATGAAGACGGTCCTTCCACCCGCCGGAAGAAGATGTCGCCGCCCGGGCCAAAGAGGGGCCAGTGGCCTTCGAGATCGGAGATCTGCCGGGGCGGCGAACTCCGGTCCACCGGCGCCAGCCAAAGGTGCGACTTTCCTTCACCGTCCTGAACGTCCATCGCCACCTGCTTTCCATCGCTGGAGATGTCGAACACGAGCGGTTCCAATCCCGGCGCGATGCGTTCCGAATGCCCGGACTCCACGTCGGCGGCCCAGACCTCGCCTGGATCCCTCCTCGTTCCTGCAGCCTCTACAGCCTTTACGATGCGGTAGTAGAGCTTTTTGCCATCCGGCGCGAACTTCGGCTCGGTGGCGTTGCCTTCCACCACCGAAATCTGGCGCTCGCCGCGAGCATCGTGAATCCAAAGGGTGGCGTTTTCCAATGTGACTGCGGTGACCAGGGAGCGGCCATCCGGCGCCATCGCGATCCCTTCCTCCTCGGTAATGCCCGAGGTGAACTGCTGCGGCTCGCCCTCTGGAAACCGCTGCCGCCAGATGTGATAGAGGCCTCCCGCCTTGGATGCGACATACATCCACTTGCCGTCGCGCGACCACGCTCCGCAACTGCACGGAGCACCCGCCGGTCCCACCTGCCGGCCTTCCGAACTGCCATCCATCGGAACCACACGGCACCGATCCCAGTTGCCGTACGCATTGAATTCGGCCACCAGCACCCATTTCCCGTCCGGCGATGCCCGGGAGCGAGTGGCCATGCCTCGCGAATTCCGGGGAATGTAGACGTCGTGCTCGCCGGTACGGTCCTCGCGGGCGGCCATGATCCCCATGGGATTGGTCACCTTGATTGCCGAGAACAGCAGGAGGTGCGGCCCCGTCCACGTGAGTCCCGAGGCATCACGAAACCACGGCTGCGGCTCTCCGCCAGTCACCGGCACAATCCAGGTCTGATGGCTGAACTGCGCGTCTACCACGCTGTACGCCACGCGCGCGCCATCCGGCGAAAAAGTCGGCGACTCCTTCCGCAGGTTGTCATGGGTCAGTTGCACGGGCTCGCCATCCGGCAATTGTTTCACGTAAATCTGGCCCAACCCCTGGGTCGTCCGCGGACCGCGCACAAACGCGAGCATTCGACCATTCGGCGAAAACGCAGGCTGGCTCACCGGATCAGGGAACTTCGTGAGTGGAACCCACTCCGAGCGGTCCGGTGGACGCGCCGGGCCGCGCGGCCAGAAAACTGCGGCTGCCGCGACCAGCGCCAGCGCCGCGGCGGCGAGAGCCACGACGGGCCGGCGGCTCCGGCCGCTGCGAACCTCTTCGATAATTCTTCTCGCCTCCGCGATGCTGCGCAGACGCCGGTCGGCATCCTTCTGCAGACATTGCCGCACCAGCTCGCGGATCTTCGCGGGTACCTTAGCGGGGAGGGCCTGCCAGTCCGGCTCGCGCTCCAGCACCGCGGCAATCGTGTCCAGGGCCGTGTCGCCCGCGAACGCTCGCCTGCCCGCAAGCAACTCGTACAGCAGACAGCCGAAGGCCCATATGTCCGTGCGCTGATCCACCTTGCCCCCGCGCGCCTGCTCCGGACTCATGTACCCCGGCGTGCCGACGATGTGCCCCAACATTGTTCCAACACCCGACAAGGTCACTGTCTGGGAAGGATCCGCGCTTCCCTCAGTCCCCCATATCGCCTTCGCCAGCCCGAAATCCAGCACCTTCACCCTGCCCTGCGGGGTGACCTTGACATTGGGCGGCTTCAAGTCGCGGTGGATGATCCCCTTCTCGTGTGCTGCCTCCAGTGCCTCCGCCAACTGAGCCGCTCGGTCGAGCGCCGTCGCGATGGGCAGCGGACCCACCAGCGTCTCGCCCTCCACCAGTTCCAGCACCAGGCAATCGACGTCCGCGAACTCCTCCAGCCCGTGAATCATCGCGATATTGGGGTGGTTCATCGACGCCAGGGTGCGTGCCTCGCGGCGGAAGCGCGCCAGCCGGTCCGGATCGCGCGCCAGATCGGCAGGCAGGGTCTTGATGGCGACGTCGCGGCCCAGCTTGCCATCGTATGCGCGATAGACCTCGCCCATGCCGCCCGCCCCCAGCAGCGAAACGATGCGATACGGTCCGAACTGGCGGCCGGCGAGGGAACCGCCATCGTGCTCGTCCTTCGAGAGGAGCGTCTCCACCACCCGCCGCAGCTCGCTGTCTGCGCCGCAGGCCTTGTCAAGAAAGGCTCCGCGCGACTCCGGCGACCGCTCCAAAGCGGCATGGCGGAGTTC
>DATJYJ010000372.1:0-9553 GCA_035578025.1 Verrucomicrobiia bacterium | reverse complement strand
CCCTCCTCGAACACCGCGCGGCTGCCCTCGACGTCGCCTTTCTGCCGCAGCAATTGCGCCAGCGTGTTGTAGGGGCCGGGATTGTCGGGCTCGAAGCGGATCGCCGAGCGCAGCGCCGACTCCGCCGCGTCGAGATCGCCCTTCTGTTTTAACGCCGTGCCCAACATGAAATATGCCTCCCCGTACGAAGGATTGATCGCAACGGCAGCCTGCATTTCTTGGGCAGCCCCGGCGAAGTCTCCCTCCTGCCACTCGATGATCCCCAACGTGTAATGCGCGTCCGCCAGGTTGGCGTCGAGCCGTAAGGCGGTGGCCAGCTCCGTCTTGGCCACATCCAACCGGTCGCTTTGCTTCAGGGCGACCGCCAGGTCGTAGTGCGCGATGGCCGAGTTGGGATCGCGCCGGATCACGTCGCGGAAATCGGCCTCTGCCTGGTCGAGCTCGCCCTTCTGCAAGTGAGCAAATCCGATGTTGACCCGTGCCTGGATATTGCCCGGCTGAAGTTCCAGGATCTTGCGGAACTGCGCGGCGCCATCGTCCGCATGCCCGGTGTTGACCAGCATGAAACCGAGGTTGTTGCGAGCATCCAGGTTCTTGGGATCCAGGTTCACGGCCCGCTGGTAGGCCTGGACCGCGCCGGCCGCGTCCCCGGTGTTCTGGCGTGCCAGCCCGAGCTGGTTCCATGCCTCGGAATGCCCGGCATTCAGCGTGGTGGCGGTCCGCAGGTGCTCCAGCGCCTCGGCGAAGTGCGAGGTCGAGTTCAGCGCATGGCCCAGATGGAAGCGGTAGTCGAAATTCCGGGGCTCCAGCTCGACCGCCGCCTGAAGCTGCGGAATGGCGTCGCTCGGATCCTCCATGAGCCAGTACAGCACTCCGAGATGGTATCGGGGAGGCGCAAAGCGTGGGGCCAGCTCGATGGCGCTCAGGAAATGCTGGATCGCTTCCGGACGCCGGTTCAACACTACCAACAGGAATCCGATCTCATCCTGGATACGAGCGGATTGGGGATCGAGCTCGGCGGCCTTTTCCCACGCCGCCAGGGAACCGGCGGCATCCCCGCGCGCTTTCAGCTCCTGCGCGCGGTTCTCGATCTGCAGCAGTGATTCCTGCGCGGCGAGCGGGAGCGAAATCGCGGCCAGCAAACACCAGATCGGCAACCGGCAAGGGTGCATGTCTCTATTGTCTCTTTCGCGCGATCTCCAGGTTACGCCGCGCCGCGGCATGTGTGGAATCCAGTTGGAGCGCGGCCTCGAACTGCTCGATGGCGGACGCGTTATCGCCGGAGCGGGCCAGCAGAATGCCGAAGTTGTTTCGCAGGTCCGGATCGCGCGGCTCCAGGCCGACCAGCTCGCGATAGCATCCGATCGCCTGCGGCAGCCGCCCCGCCGACGCGGCCGAATCGCCCAACGCGTGGAGCGCCTGCACCAGGTGCTCGCGCGCGGCGCGATCTTCGGGGTGACCGGCGAGCAGCTCGCGAAATCCCAAGGCAGCCTCTTCGTATCGCCCCTGCCCGGCCAGAGCCACGGCCAGGTTGTAGCGGGCACTGGCGTCGTCCGGACGCACGCGGAGGACGTGCCGGAACTGCTCCATCGCTTCGTCAACGCTGCCGCCGGTCTCCAGCGCGACACCATAGGTGTTCAACGCCGCCGGCTGCTCGGGCTCCACGGCGAGCGCCGCACGCAGATGCGCGATGGCGGAGGATACATCCTTGTGGTTAAGCGCAAGGGCGCCGAGATTGAAGTTCGCAGAAAAGTCGGCCGGATACTTCTCCAGGCGCCGTTTCATGATGGCCTCTTGCAAGATGGCACGCTGATCTCCGGAGCCGCGAGGCAGCAGTTGCAGCCACAAGTGGGCCATCTCGTCGGTGGACTGGTTGCCGCCTTTCACGCGCTGCGGCGGGGAATGCGGATTGCGCGGGTTGGCGGCGGAGTTGTCGTAGTGAAACCGCATCGAAACCACCGTCCCCTTGGGCAGGAACATCGGCGTGCGGTAACGATACACAGCCTGCCAGTTGAGGTCCCACTGCGGAATCCGGATCAGCCATCGGCGCGTGCCGTCCGGCAGGGTGGCGAAGCCTTCCAGCACGTGGCCCAGGTAGTGCGCGTGAGGGTAAACCGCAAGCAGGTCGGCGTCGAGCGGCAGCCGGAAATCGTCGGAGACCAGGAAATCGGCGTCGCCCGGCGGAATGTCGAGCGCGCCGTCGTGCTCGAGCTGGATGAGCATGGGGTAGCTGGCCTGCGGTTCGCGCGTGAAGTACAAACCGATGGAGGGCTGTACCGTCTCCACCTTTCCGCTGGGCCGCAGGTGAAGATTCAGGATGAGATCGTTGCCGGGATCGAGACGCCACGACATGCCCGCGGGCTCTTCGGACGGCGCCGCGCCAGGCTTCCAGAACAAAAAGTGGCTGTCGGGATCGAAAGTATCGGAGGCGATCGTGAGGTCCATGCCCGGAAATCCCTCGCCACGGACCTTTTCGCGATCGCGCAGGGAGCGCGAGCGGTCGATCAGCACGTTGGCGTGATGGACCGTGCGGGCATTGCCCGGCCGGATCTCGATGGCTTTCACCTGGCGCGTTTCGCGCACGTCCGGGGACAGGATGAAATTCCAGAACACATCGGGACCGTCGGCCGGGATGGCGAATGGTTTGCCGGCTGTGACGATCAGGTCGGGCGGGCCAAGCTGCCAGCCCGGAGTGAAGACCGGAGGAGGCGGTGAGCCCGCGGCCGGACCTTCGGGCGCGCCCGCCCGGGCCCACTGTTGGATGGTCTCGATCTGCGCGCCGGTGAGCCGGTGTTCGCCTGCGAAATCACCGTACCCCGGCTCTGGAAGCCAGGGAGGCATATAGCGCTTGGCGGTGACGGCGGCGATCAGGGACGCGCGCCTTCGCGCATCTTGGTACGTCAAGAAAGAGAACGGCCCGGCTTCTCCGGGACGGTGACACGGCGCGCATTGAGCAAACAGAATCGGCGCAATGTCGCGGTGAAAGGTCGGAGGCGGAGCCGCGGCGAAGGCAATGGTCGCGGCGAGCAGCAGGGGACAGACCGAAGCCTGTCCCCCGTGTGCAGCGGTTAGAAATTGAAACGCAGCGCGAACTGCCATTTGCGCATCTGCGTCAAGCCCTGGATGCTGGTAATTTGTCCGGCGGTCGGGGAGTCCACGGTTGCGTTAGGCTGCCCGAGATTGACGTGATTGAACGAATTGAACGATTCGACCCGGAATTGGGCGTTTATCTTCTCGGTAACGCGGAAATTCTTGGTGAGCGACATATCGATATTGAAGATGTGCGGCCCGAAGAACGAGTTGCGCGCCACGTAACCGAACGTGCCTGCCGCCGGGCGGCTCCAGGGACCACGCGTGCACCCGTTGGCGTTCAACTCCGCGGTGGGTGTCGCCGTGTTGATGCAGCCGGTGCCGCTTGTTCCGGGCGGGGCAACGGCAAACCACTCCGCCGGGCTGGGATTCGGCACGCTTGCGTTGCCCACCAGGTTCGCACGGCATGGGCCTGTGTCCGCGTCCTTGCCGCAGTCCAGATAACCCGGAGTGAACGGATAGCCCGATCCCCAAATCCAGATACCGGAGAGTTGCCAGCCGCCGACCACTGCATCCAGGCCTCGCGACGCACCGCTGAGGAACTTCCTGTTCTTGCCGAAAGGCAGCTCGTAGACGCTGTTGAGATTGAAGTAAAACCTCCGGATGCCGTTTTCGCGGCCGTAATCAAGGTTGTGGCTCCAGAGGAAATAGTCGTTGGCAAAGTCGAACGCGCTCGCCCAGGTGAAGTTCGCCTGGACCAGCACGCCGTGGGAAAAGCGCTTCTCGCCGCGAACCTGCAACGAGTTGTATTTGACGCTGGCGTCGTCCGCGAAGTATTTGATCGACTGCGTCCAGCCGAACTGGTTATAGAACAAGCGGCGCTGATTGGTGTTCAGCGTCCCGAAACCCACGATCGTCGGCTGATTGATGTTGTAGTTCGTCCCACCGGCAGTGACGTGATAGCCATGATTGCCCACGTAGGCGAGCGAAAAAACCACGCTGGGAGTAAACTGGCGCTCCACGGTAAAATTCCACGCGTCCACTACCGGCAGACGCATGGTGTTGTTGCTGCTCACGGGCAGGACATTGGGCGCGATGCCGTTGGGCAGAATCGGATTGCCGTTGGGGCCTTTGGGCTGCGTTGACAGAATCGTGGTCGGGTCGAGAGGCGTCGGGCCCTGGTTCAAAGTGAAGACCGGCAACCAGGGATTGGCGGGGTTCAGAGACTGGTTGGCCAGCACGGGCACGTTCTGGGTCACATTGTGCCCGAACGATACGCCGAACACGCCCACATCGTAGGATCGCCCGTAGCCGGCGCGGATCACCGTCTTGGAGTCCAACTGGTACGCCAGGCCCAAGCGGGGTGCAAAGTGCGTCAGCCCCGTGGCGATGTTTCCATTCATTCCAACGCCGTTCTGGCCCGTGATCATGACCTCGCCCGTCGCCAGGTTCTGGAACCCTCCGTTGTTTGGGCCGTTCACGTACTGCGGGAAGTAGATCTCCCAACGCAGACCGTAATTCAACGTCAGCTTGGGGGTGATGCGCCAGGTGTCCTGAATGTACGTAAACAGCCGCTTCTGGCGTTCGGCGGCGTTGGTCGAATTGCTCACGTAGCGGGCGAACGATGAGACGTCGCCAAGGAGGAACGTGGCCAGGCCGAGCCCGCCGCCATTCGGACCCTCGGTGGTCGTCGGGCTGAATGTGATCTCGCCGGAACGGTGCGAATCGCTCGGCACGCGCAGGTTCTGCTGATAACGGACATCGACGCCAAACTTGATGGCGTGGTTGCCGACGTTGTGAGTTGTGTTGCTGACCCACTGGAACTCGTTCTCCTGCTCGTTGAGGGGGCAATTGCAGGAGTTCACGTTGAGCGCGTATCCGAAATTGAAGCCGCCGGTGCCCTGCAAGTAAAAGGCCGGCATGCCGGAGCTATAGGTGCTGTCCAGGTTCAATCCTGGAATCCCGGCGTCCTTGGCGGGCGAGGTCCCCACGCCGTTGGGGTTCACGAACACGCGATAGCGGAAGAACCCGAAACGGAAATCGGTCAGCCAGTTGGGCCGGAGGACGTAGTCCAGCCCATACGCCAGGCTCTGGTCGCGAAGGGATGCTGCGCCGGAAAAGGCGGTGGTGGCGTAGGTGGGACCGCCGGCTTCGAGTCCAAAAGCTCCGGGATTGGTTTGCGAGACTTGCAGGAAGCTGTAACGCCCGAACATGTGCAGCTTCTCCGTCTGATACCGGTCCACGCGCGTGTCAAAACTGTTCCAGTTCACGATGCCGGCTCCGGAAGCTGCGTAATTCGGAGCGGCGCCGGTTGCTCCGACGAGATTCGGCAGCGGGATATAGCTCAGCAGAGCCAGCGACTGCGGCGACAACTGGGAGGTTGGGATCACGCCGTTGGGGTACTGCTGGCGGACGGACGGATCGACATTGCAATTCGTACCGTTGCACGGGTTAAAGATCGGCGTAGCCAGATCGCTGAGGTCGCCGGTCCGCTCTGCCGCGGTGGGAACGCGCGTGAGGAGGGAGCCGCCATTCTTTTGCGCAACGCCCTGGTAATCGCCGAAGAAGAAGGTCTTGTCCTTTTGAATCGGCCCGCCGATCGAGCCGCCGTACTGATTCCATACCGACGGGGGAATGAACTGGCCGCCGCTGCCCACGATGGGCTGGGATTGGGCGAACGGATCGCGCGCGGCGCCGTGTTGATCGCGCCGGTACCAGAATCCGGTGCCATGAAGCGCGTTCGTGCCGGACTTTGTCTGAGCGGAAATCACGCCCTGGCTGGCTTGCCCAAACTCGGCGTCATAGGCCGTAGTGGTGATTTTCAATTCTGAGACGGCATCGAGATTCGGGGTAATGACCGGTTCGCCCAGCACCGACTCCCGGTTGTCCGTGCCATCCAATTGAAAGTTGATCCCGCCCCAGTACTGTCCGCCGATGCTCGGCCGGTAGATATCCTGCGGCTGTTCGCTGGCGGCGGTGGTGCCGGTGGCCTGAACGCCAGGAACCAGAAAATACAACTTGCTCATGTCGCGCGAGAAGACCGGAAGCTCCATCACCGCCTTCTGGGTCATGGTGTCGGATACATCGCTCTTCTCGGTCTTCAGCAGTGGCGATTCGGCGGTGACGTTGACCACTTCGCCCACCGCGCCGGGACGCAGTTGCGCGTTCACCTGCACGGTCTGATCGACCGACACGTTGACGTTCTGCTGAACGAAGGTTTCAAACCCGGCCGCCTCGACCCGCACCTCATAGAGTCCGATAATCAGGTGAGTCTGGCTGTAGTTCCCGGTCTCGTTGGTCGTGCTCGTGTAGGACACGCCCTTGCCGACGTCGCGAACCGTTACCTTGGCGCGGGGAATGGCGGCATTGGACGAATCCGTCACGGTACCCACGATGCTTCCATAGACCGCTTGTCCGAAGAGTGCTTCGGGGGCGAACAATGCCAAAGCGCACACACAAAGCGCAAGAGTCTTCATCTGAACCCCTCTCCGCCGGCAGACAGGTTCCGGCGATTGGCGAAATTCTATCAGGATGGAGGCGCGAATACAATAGGTTCTGTATGCCCGGGGCAGATCGCCGCACATTCGTCCGTTCGTTGTGCCGTACCGCGGCGGTCTTCAGCCTCGATCAACTGCTCTCCGGCACCGGAGCCGAGGTCCAGTTTGTAAACGTCGCACGCGAGGCTGGCCTGCGTACCAAAACCATCTACGGCAGCGAGAAACGCAATCGTTACCTGATTGAAACCACCGGC
Source organism: Verrucomicrobiia bacterium (assembly GCA_035578025.1). GTDB lineage: Bacteria > Acidobacteriota > Terriglobia > Bryobacterales > Bryobacteraceae > Solibacter. The sequence continues at coordinate 2,772 of DATJYJ010000372.1, read as the reverse complement.
TGCGGGGCGGCATTCTTCGACTACGATCAGGACGGGTGGCTCGACATCTTCCTGGTCAACGGTTCACGCTTCGAAGGCGGATGGACCGCCGCCAACGCGCCCGTCAGCCGGCTCTACAGGAACAACCGTGACGGCACATTTACCGATGTCACCAAAGAGGCCGGCATCGCACGCAGCGGCTGGGGCGCGGGATGCTGCGCCGGCGACTTCAACAACGACGGCTACGACGACCTCTTCGTCACCTACTGGGGCGATTGCGCGCTCTGGAAGAACCTCGGCAACGGCAAATTCGTCGATGTCGCCGCCAAAGCCGGCGTGACCACCCGGACCTCCAACGGCCTCAAACGCAACAACACCGGCTGCGCCTTCCTGGATTATGACCGCGACGGCAATCTCGACCTGTTCGTCGCCAACTACCTCGATTTCGACCCCAAGACCGCGCCCCTGCCTGAATCCGGCCCCTGCAAGTACAAGGGCCTGATGGTGGCATGCGGCCCGCCGGGTTTGCAGGGCGGCAAGAATATCCTGTTCCGAAACAACGGCGACGGCACGTTCACCGATGTCTCCGAGAAATCCGGAATTCTGAAAACACCGGGCACATTCGGCCTCGGCGTCGCCGTCTTCGACTACGACAACGACGGCTGGCCCGACATCTACGTCGCCAACGACTCCACCAGCGCCGCGCTCTACAAGAACAACCACGACGGCACCTTTCAGGAGGTCGCTATCGAGTCCGGCGTGGCCTATTCCGCCGACGGCAAGCCGCAGGCCGGCATGGGAGTCTCGATCGCCGACTACGATTGCGACGGCAATCTCGACCTGGTGAAGACCAATTTCGCCGGCGACACCACCAGCCTGTACCACAACATGGGCGGCGGCATGTTCGAGGACCAGACGTTTCAGGCGGGCCTCGGCAGGATCACACGATTCCTGGGATGGGGCGTGGCCTTCGTCGACTACGACAACGACGGTTGGGCCGACATCGTGCAATGTAACGGCCACGTCTATCCCGAAGTGGGCGAGACGCTCGCCGAATCCGGCTACCGGCAGCGCAAGGTGGTCTATCGCAACCTGCGCAACGGCAGATTCCAGGACGTGTCCGAACAGATGGGGCCGGGCATTCTGGAGGCTGTCCCCGGCCGAGGAATGGCGGTCGGCGATTTCGATAACGACGGCGATCTCGACCTGCTGGTGAACTGCGTGAACGACGTGCCGCAACTTTTGCGCTGCGATTCGCGGCTGAAGAACAACTGGATCAGGATCAAGACCGTGGGGACGAAGTCGAACCGCAGCGGCATCGGTGCGCGCATCTACTGCACCACGATTGCGGACGGAAAACCTCACCGCCAGATGGACGAAGTGCGCAGCGGCGGCAGCTACATCTCGCAGAGCGACCTCCGCGTCCACTTCGGCCTCGGCGATGCGAAAACGGCTGATATCGAGGTGCGCTGGCCGAGCGGCGTGATCGACCGCCTGGCCGGCGTCGCGGCTAATCGGGTGATCACCGTCGTCGAGGGCCGCGGATAGTCAGCGTCCCGGCACGACGTCCACTTGCAGCATCGGATCTGCGGCGGGCACGCGCGTCTCGGGTAGCCCCAGCTCGCGGCGCACGATATTGCAGCCCTGCGCGATCGCGCTGGCCTTGTAGAACGCGATCTCGCGATTGCAGCCCTGCCGGCCGAAGCCGCAATCGCTGGACACGATCAGCCGGTCCGCCGGAATGTACTTCAGCGCCTTGCGAATCTCGCCCGCGACGTCTTCCGGCCGATCGGCCTGCAGCACGCGGTGGCTCACCGCCCCGATCGCGATCTTCTTCTTGAGATCGTGCTTGAAAGGCTCGAACAGGTTGAGATCGCGCTGATCGCGGTCCTTCATTTCCAGCGTCCACACGTCGCCGCGGCAGCGCTCCAGGTAGATCTCGATCGAATTGGCGTAACTGGTGTCCTCCATAACGCGCTGCATGTTGGGATTGCCCCAGCAGGTGTGAATCCAGATCTCGACGTCGTCCAGCCCGTGCACTTCGCGGTTGAACGCATCCACCATGAACTTCACTTCGGCGTGGTCCTTGCCGAACGTGTTGGCCATGAAGTGGAACGTCGGCTCCTCGATCTGCATGCATCGGCACCCGGCGGCGCGCAATGCGAGCAGCTCCTTGTTCATGGCTTCGGCCATGTCCCAGATCACTTGCCGCTTGTCCTTGTAGTGCGGCGTGTGGATGTCGAGAAACAGCGCCATCACCTGCGAGCAGCAGGTACCGAACTTCACCGGCTTGGCTGTCCGACCCTGCGCCAGCCGCCAGATCTTCGGATAGTCCAGCGGCCGGTGTTCGATCTTGCCGGTGACGTGTGGCCATCGCCAGCCCGTATAGATCTCGTTGAGCAGCGTCCCCGGCGGATAATGCAGCCACGGCGCGGTCGTCTCTTCCGGCTGGAGGTGATCGCCTTCGAACCCGGCCCAGCGCTGCAGCGGATAGTGATGCCAGGCGCGTCCGGCGAGGTCTTCGTCCACATGGAAATCGCCGTGGCACAGGACGTCGAGCCCGGCCCGCTCCTGATCGCCAATCAGGACAGCCATGGCGTCCTGGAACTTTTCGCGGAATCGCACGTCGAGCATGCAGGTATCGAGCGGGCGTCCCCACATGCTGGCGTCGTACCAGCGCGGGCGTGGGAACGAACCGGTGGTCGTGCTGGGCAGAAGCAGATCGGCCGTAGCAGTGAACATAGGGCGCATTGTAGCAATCGGCTTGCGAGCGAGACAGCGCCGGAATAAGCT
>DATJYJ010000371.1:0-11360 GCA_035578025.1 Verrucomicrobiia bacterium | reverse complement strand
GATGGCGCGGGGTATATCGCCGCGGAGCGTCTGCAGGCGGCAATCGCCGATCCCGAGATCGAAGTGCAGGCGCTCCATCAACTGACACCCGAGCTTGCGCTCAACCTTTCGCAGGCCGCGCACGCCATCTTCATCGACGCTTCCGCCGCGGGGCGGCCCGGCCGCTACATGCGGGTTCCGCTCCACGCGGCGCCCGCCTGCGCGCAGTTCACGCACCACGCCACGCCGGAGGCTCTGCTCTCAACCGCGAGAGCGCTCTACGGACAGTGCGCGCAGGCAACGCTCTACCTGATTCCGGGACAGGACTTCGAGACGCCCGACCGCTTGAGCAGGCCGGTGCAGCTAGCGGTGGATCAGCTCGTGAGCCATCTTACGGAGTCCTTACGGACGGCTGTGCGTCAGGGGTAAGGCTCACCGCGCGCCGCTTTCGCAGGCGGGACAAACCTTGGCGTCCGCGCTCCATGTACAAGTAGAACACCGGCGTGATGTAGAGCGTCAGCAACTGGCTCACGACCAGCCCGCCTTCCACGGCCAGGCCCAGCGGGCGCCGCGCCTCGCCGCCCGCGCCCAGGCCGAGCGCGATCGGCAGCGTGCCCATCAATGCCGCCATGGTGGTCATCATGATCGGCCGGAAGCGCACCAGGCAGGCGTCGTAAATGGCCGCCGGCGGCGCCATGTTCTGCGTGCGCTGCGCCTCCAGCGCGAAATCGATCATCATGATCGCGTTCTTCTTCACGATGCCGATCAGCATGATGATGCCGACGAAGGAGTAGATGTTCAGCTCGTCGCGGAAGACGATCAGGGTAACCAGCGCGCCTAGGCCCGCCGACGGCAGGCCGGAGAGGATCGTGACCGGGTGAATGAAGCTCTCGTAGAGAATGCCGAGCACCATGTAGATGACCAGGATGGCCATCACCAGCAACATGCCCATGCCGGTCAGCGACGATTGATACGCCGCGGCCATTCCCTGGAATGTGGTGCGGACGTTGTCGGGCAGGTGTTCGGCCGCGGTCTGCTCGATGTTGGCCACCGCGTCGCCCAGCGCTACGCCCGGCAGCAGGTTGAACGAGATCGTCACCGCCGGCAACTGCCCGAGATGCGCCACGGTCAGCGGCGCCACCCCCGTGCGCAGCTTGGCCACCCCGCTCAGCGCCACCTGCTTGCCCCGCGAGGAGGTGACGTAGAGCATATCCAGCACGTTGGGGTCGCGCTGGTATTTCGGCAGCAGTTCCAGGATCACCTGGTAGTCGTTGGTGGCGGTGTAGATGGTGGACATCTGCCGCGAGCCGTAAGCGCTGTAGAGCGTGTCCTCGATCTGGTTGGCGTCCAGCCCGAGCGCATACGCCCGGTCGCGGTCGAAGTCGACCGTAATCTGGGGGCTGGAGATCTGCAGGTCGCTGTTCACGTCGGTCAGGCCGGGGACCTCGCGCATGCGCTGCTCGAAGTCGGCGGCGGCGCGGTACAGCACGTCCGTGTCGGGGGCTTGCAGCGTGTACTGGTAAAGGCTGCGGCTCACCATGCCGCCTATGCGCACCAGCGGCGGATTCTGCAGATAGGTGCGGATGCCCGGAATCGCGTTGAGCTTGGGCCGCAGCCCTTCGATGATCTGCTCCGGCGTCAACTGCCTCTGGTCGCGCGGCTTCAGGCGCGCGAAGACCCGGCCCGCGTTGCCGCCGCTCTGTCCGCCGCCGCCGCCGACGCTGGAGGAGAAGGCGCCGACACTCGGATCGTCGCGCAGGACCGCCGCCACCTGCTGCTGCCGCTCCACCATGGCGTCGAACGAGATGTCCTGCGGCGCCTCGGTCGATCCCTGGATCTGGCCCGTGTCCTGGTTGGGAATGAAACCCTTCGGCACCTTGCCATAGAGGTAGATGGTCGCCGCCAGGGTCGAGACCGCCATGAGCATCGTCAGCGCATGGTGGCGCAGCGTGATGCGCAACGTCCACCCGTAGAGATCACGCGCGCCGTCAAATACCTTCTCGCTGGCGCGCTGGAAGCGGTTCTGGCGCTCGTGCATCGGCCGCAGAAAGCGGCTGCACAGCATGGGAGTGAGACTGAGCGATACGAAACCCGAGATCAGGATCGCCACGCTGATCGTGACCGCGAACTCGTGGAACAGCCTCCCCATGATGCCGCTCATGAACAGCACCGGGATGAAGACCGCCGCCAGCGAGAGCGTCATCGAAAGGATGGTGAACCCAATCTCGCGCGCCCCCTCGAACGCCGCTTCCATCCGGGTCTTGCCCATCTCGGAATGGCGAACGATGTTCTCCAGGATCACGATGGCGTCGTCCACGACGAATCCCACCGAGAGCGTCAGCGCCATCAGGGAAAGGTTGTCCAGCGTGTAACCGGCGAGAGCCATGGCGGCGAACGTGCCCACAATCGAGAGCGGCAGCGCCAGGCTGGGGATGATCGTGGCGGACACGTTGCGCAGAAACAGAAAGATAACCAGGATGACCAGCGTCACGGTCAGCACCAGCGTGAATTTGACGTCGTTCACCGATTCGCGGATCGACTCGGAGCGGTCGTAGAGAATGTCGAGGTGCACCGACGGCGGGATCTGCTGCCGGAACTCGGGCAGCAACTGCTTGATCGCGTCCACCACTTCGACCGTGTTCGTGCCCGGCTGCCGCTGCACCCAGAGGGAGATCGCCCGCGCGTCGTTGTACCACCCGGCGACTTTGTCGTTCTCGACGCTGTCCACCACCCGGCCCAGTTCCTCCAGGCGCACCGGACGGCCGCCCCGCCAGGCCACGATCAGCGGGCGGTACGCCGCCGCGTTTTCGAGTTGCCCGTTGGCCTGCACCGTGAATGCCTGCCGCGGGCCCCACAGCGTCCCGGTGGGCAGATTGACATTGCCCTTCGTCAGCGCGTTCTCCACATCGTCGATGCCGATGCCGCGCGCCGCCAGCAGGTTCGGATCCAACTGCGCCCGCACCGCGTACTTCTGCGCGCCCATCACGTTCACCTGCGCCACCCCGTTCACCATCGAGATGCGCTGCGCGATGGTGGTTTCGGCGTACTCGTCCACCGTGGAAAGCGGCTGCGTCGGGGAGTTGAGCTGCAGGTAGAGGATCGGCTGGTCGGCGGGATTGACCTTTCGGAACGTCGGCGGGTTGGGCATCCCCGGCGGCAGCCGCCGCAGCGCCGCGGCAATGGCCGATTGCACGTCCTGCGCGGCCGCGTCGAGCGGCCGGTCGAGCGTGAATTGCAGAGTGATGTTCGTGGACCCGCGCGACGAGGTCGAGGTCATCGAGTCCAGGCCCGGAATGGTCGAGAACTGGCGTTCGAGCGGTGTGGCGACGCTCGATGCCATGGTCTCCGGGCTCGCGCCCGGCAGGTTCGCAAACACCTGAAGTGTCGGAAAATCGACGTTGGGAAGATCGCTCACGGGAAGGGAACGATAGCCGGCCACCCCAAAAAGGATGATGCCCAGCATGACGAGCGTGGTCATCACCGGCCGGCGAATGAAGATCGCCGTGATGTTCATCTCACCCTATCACCCGCCCTCATGATAACGGAATTCGAGAGCCTGATATACCGTCCCGGCGCAGCGCACAATTCCTTGCGAACAGGTACCTCCCGGATGTAACTTGTACTACATGAGACGGAAGGCGATCTTCGTAGCCGTAACGGCGATGCTGGCGATCCTCTGTTGTGCGCAGGCGGTACTGAACAATGACGCCGTCATGAAGATGGTTAAAGCCGGGCTGGGCGAAGATATCGTGCTGAGCACTGTGAAGGCCCAACCTGGGCAATATTCCACGTCCGCGGACGATTTGATTATTCTCAAGCAGGCTGGGGTATCGGACAAGGTCATCGCCGCCATGATCGAGAAGGGCAGCGCGGCGGCCGGCAACCCGCCGGCGGCTGCGGCAAGGCCGGCTCAGTCCGCCGCACCGGCCGCGACTCCCGCAGCCGTGGTCGGCGAGGTCGGAGTCTATTACAACAAGGCCGGCGCCTGGGCGGACGTCGCGCCCGAAGTAGTCAACTTCAAAACCGGCGGCGCGTTGAAGACCGTGGGCACGGCGGGAATCGTGAAGGGCGACGTGAACGGACATTTGAATGGGCTGCACAGCCCCAATCAATTGAAGACGCCGGTAGAGTTGCTGGTCTACACCCCAGAGGGCACGGCGATCACCGAATACCAGTTGCTTCGTCTGCGCGAGCAGAAGGACTCGCGCGAATTCCGGACAGTAACCGGCGGGGTGTTTCACGCCTCCGGCGGCGCCACGCGCGATCTGATGCCGTTCGAAAACAGGAAGGTGGCGCCGCGGACCTACCAGATCACCCTCGGGAATCTAGGCGCAGGCGAATACGGGCTGCTGCCGCCGGCCACCAGCGACTCGTCCGGACACTCGGGAAGGCTGGGAAAGATCTACTCGTTCCGCATCATCGAGTAGGGTGGGGGGTACAATTCGTAGGTATGAAGCTGCTCTCGATTGCGATTCTCATTGCGCCCCTGGCGGCGCAGACTCCGGCCCAGGCGCCGGTGAAAGACCCGCTGGTCTCTACTTCAAAGGCCATCTACGCGATCGCCAAGAACGACATCCAGCGTTCGGCCGAGAAGATCCCCGACGAGCTCTGGAACTTCCAGCCCACGCGCGACGTGCGGACGGTGGCGCAGTTGTTCGCCCACGTCGCCGACGGCCAGTATGAGTTCTGCGGCGTGGCGGCGGAAGGTAAGAGTGTGTCCAAGGACATCGAGAAAAATGCGAAGGGCAAGGCGGACATCATGGCGGCGCTCAAGGATGCCTTCGCGTATTGCGACGCGGCCTATGCGAAGCTGACGGACGCCAACGCCGCCGAACTCGCTCCATTTTTCGGGCGGCGCCTGACGAAGCTGGGCGTGATGGATTTCAACACCGCCCACACCATGGAGCACTACGGCAACCTGGTCACATACATGCGGTTGAAAAACATCGTCCCGCCGAGCAGCGAGCGCCAGCAATAGGAGAGATGCCATGCGAAAGATGTTGACGCTGATCGTGTGCTCCGCGGCGCTGCTGGCTCAGGATGCCGGACCATACAAGGTTCTGAAAACCGCCAAGGCAGGCGGGCCGGGAGGCTTCGACTATGTCTATGCCGACAGCGCCGGCCGCCGGCTCTACATTCCGCGGACCGGCCCCACTCCGCGGGTTACGGTTTTCAACCTGGACACGCTGGAGCCCGCCGGTGAGATCGCCAACACCAACGCGCGCGGTGCGGTTGTGTCCGCCAAGTCCGGGCACGGATTCGCCAGCAGCAAGCCGGTCGCGATGTGGGACACCAAGACCCTGTCGCTGATCAAGACCATCGAAGTGCAGGGCGGGCCCGACGGGATTCTGTACGATCCCTTCAATGATCGCGTCTGGATCTTTAGCCACAGCACGCCGCACGCGACCGTGATCAATGCATCCGACGGTTCGATCGCCGGGACGCTCGATCTCGGCGGTGCGCCGGAGCAGGCGGTCAGCGACGGCAACGGTCACATCTATGTCGATATCGAAGACAAGGACAACGTGGCCGCCGTGGACGCGAAGGAACTCAAGGTCACGGCGCACTACGATCTCGCGCCCAAAGGCGGCACACCGGCCGGCCTGGCCTTCGACGTCAAGAACGGGATCCTGTTCGCCGCCTGCCGCAAGCCCAACGTGATGGTGATCCTGAAGGCGAGCGACGGCACGATCCTCGACACGCAGCCCATCGGGCAGGGCAGCGACGGCGCGCTGTTTAACCCGGCGACCATGGAGGCCTTCAGCTCGCAAAGCGACGGCACGCTGACGGTGATCAAGGAGAAAAGTCCGTCCAGCTTTGAGGTGGAGCATACCGTGCAGACGATGCGCGGGGCCAAGACGTCCACGCTGGATACCAGGACCAACCATATCTTGCTGATCGCGGCCGAGTACGGCCCGCCGCCGGCGGGCGCCGAGCAAAAAGGCGGCCGCGGCGGCCGAGGCCAGATGATCCCGGATTCATTCACCATTCTGGTGGTCGGGAAGTGATCAGCGGCGCGACCGATCGGTCGATTTCGTGCGCGCGAGCGACCTGAGCGAAAAGTAAATTAACGTACTATTCGGTGGGGACGGTTGGACAGGTTTGTGATGAGAGTACCGGGATAGACATGACTTAACTACTTTGTTATCAACGAGAAATCCACGTTCCGCCGATTACTAGATTGGCGTTACGACGTTCTCATTCGATCGGCTCGACCAGTTGGTCGTTGCCTGTCTGGTACCCGTAGCGGCCTGGATCCTGGTCAGCGGACTGGACGATCTCTTCATTACTCTGGTGCACACACTGACCCGGCGGCAGCGCTTTCCGTGGCCGGGCCAGAAGGACCTGCGGCGCAAGCCACAACGCCCAGTCGCGATCCTGGTTCCCCTCTGGCATGAAGATGGAGTCATCCGCCAGATGCTGGAGCGCAACCTGGCGGCAATTCAGTACCGTAACTATCACATCTTCGTTGGCGTGTACCCAAACGATCGCGCGACGGTTCGCCAGGTGTCGGCCGTCGCGCGCCGGCATCGCCAGGTGCATGTCGCGATGCTTCCGCACGACGGGCCGACCTCGAAAGGCGATTGCCTCAACTGGACCTGGCGCCGGATGCGGGAATACGAAGTCCGCTACGACATGCGCTTCCGCGTGATCATGACGCACGATGCCGAGGATGTGATCCATCCCGAATCGCTGCGCATGATCAACTGGTTCTCCCGCCGGTATGCCATGGTCCAAATCCCCGTGCTGCCCCTGCCCACGCCGCCGCGCGAATGGACTCACGGGCTCTACTGCGACGAGTTCGCCGAATACCAGACCAAGGACATCCCCGTGCGGCAGACTCTGGGCGGATTCCTCCCGGCGAACGGCGTGGGTACGGGGTTCGCGCGCGAAGCCATGGAGAAACTGGCGGAGCAGCGAGGCGGCCAGCCCTTCGATCCTTCTTGCCTGACAGAAGATTACGAGACCGGCTACGAGATCCACGGTATGGGATACCAGCAGGTCTTTGTGCCGTTGGCACTGGGTGCGAGTCAAGAGCCGGTGGTGACACGCGAATACTTTCCGAGAAAGGCCAAGGCATCGATCCGCCAGCGAACCCGCTGGGTCACCGGGATTGCCTTGCAAGGTTGGGAGCGGCATGGGTGGAATGTACCCTGGCCGCAGCTTTACTGGTTCTGGCGGGACCGCAAGGGGCTGGTGGGCAACCTGCTCACGCCTCTCGACAATCTGCTCCTGATCTACAGCGTGGCCCGGTATGATCATCTGATTGGCTGCCTGCCGCCGTGGCTGGCGGTAAGCTGCCAGGTGACCATGCTGGGCACCACGCTGCAGATGGCGGTGCGGGCGCGGTCCGCGGCGAAAATCTACGGCTGGCGTTTCGCAGCCGGAGTGCCGGTTCGCGTGGTGTGGGGCAACCTGGTGAACTTCGCGGCCACCGCGAGAGCACTGGCCGAATACGGTCTCGCATGCTGGGCCGGCGTCGCCGTGGCGTGGAAGAAGACCGACCACGCCTATCCGGTCAACCCACAATGGGCCCCAGCACCCGATCCATTACCGCATCAGTAAGCTCCGGAATTCGCACCGGCCGGTGAACGCTCCAGCGCTCGGTGTGGCTGACGGACTCGCCGGGTGCGAGCGTCGCCATCGGTCCGAGCGTCTCCAACTCCAGGAAGTCGGCGTTGGTAAACATTTCGAACGTGCATCCGTAGTCGGGGTAAGCGGCGGGCTCCGCGGTGGCTTCGTAGCGCTTCAGGAAGAACTCGGAGTGGAGCAGGTAGCCTCCCCAGGTATGGCGATTGTAGGCTCCGAGTTTCTGGGGCAGGGAATTGGCGGGGTCCTGGCGAAGGACGAGGTACTTCCGCCCCAATGTCCAGCGCGGATCGTTCAGGTGCGTGAAGGCCCACATCACCAGCGGGTTGCTCGGAGGGAGCACCTCAGGGTGAGTGCCGCGCGGCGGAAACCCATGGATGCCCCAGCCACCCTGCGCCATCATGGTGAGCGCCCATGGAGCGAGCGCATACGGCTTGTCGCCCGCGTTGCGAATCTGGTGGACGATTTCCACGGAAGTCCCCTGTTCCATGGTCACGATGAGTTTTTTCTCGAGGCGGGTGAGTGCTTCGACTGGCCCGGTGGCTTCGAGCTTGCCGGCACGGACCGCAATTCTGCAGGGCGCATTATCCGGAGCATAGGTCATCACGGGATGTTCGGGCGCAATCCAGACGCGGTGACCGCCGCGGAGCTGCCACGTCTCTTCGCCGGTGCCCCCGACCTGCTCGTCGAATTCCTTGAAAAAGTTCTGTCCGCCGGCGAAGCCGAAGCGCATAATGCGCGGTCCGATGTCGCCGGTAACGATCAAATCGATCTCTCCGTTGCTAACCAGCCAACTATTGGGCCAGCCCCGATAGTTCTGCTTTTCGACAGTGAGCATGGGTGTTTATGTCGCCGCGCCGATCAGAATCAGGCCCAGCGTATACCCAGCCAACATGAGCACGAGGTACTTGCCGGTGCCCGGCGGCGCGGCGCGGAATTCGCGCCAGATGAGGAGTCCCCAGAGTGCGGCGACCAGCGTGGCGCCCTGCCCGAGGGCGTAACTGATGGCGGGTCCGGCGACGCCCGAAGCCAGCACGTTGAAGCTGAGGGCCAACATCCAGATACAGCCTCCCAGGATGCCGATGCCGTGAAGCCGGGCACTGCCGCGGAAGTAGTCGGCAAAGCCCAGGTGAGCCGCGCGCATGAAGACCGTATTCCAGATCAGATTGCTGATCAACACCCCGATCCCGAAATATAGCAGCGCCGCGTAGGGCGTGAGCATGCCTTCCAGGATGGGCTCCCGGTTGAAACTGGGCGAGATCGAGCGCATGAGCTGCGGGTAGAAAAAGCCCATGAGGCAGCCCGCGACGGCGGAAAAGACGACGCCGCGCATCGGACTGCGCGCTCCGGAGTGGGGCAGGCGACTATGGGCGATCGCCGAAAGGATCATCGCGAGCACGATCAACGCCACGCCGGTGAACAGGAGTCCCGCATCGCCCTTCGGGGTTTGGATGTAGCTCTGGACGGTACCGATGACCAGGGCCAGCCCGACTCCGACGGGAAACGCCACGCTCATCCCGGCCGTATCGATTCCGACTACCAGCAGGATGTTCGAGAGATTGAAGATGGCTCCGCTGATCAGCGCGGGCAGAATGAAGTCGATCTTCGCGGAATGGAGATTTTCGAGCGTGGGCAACCCGGCGCCACCGAGGCTGCCCAGTGTCAATGCGAACGCCAGTCCGAAGAGGCAGACGCCGATCGCGTAGTCCCAATAGAAGAGCTGAAAGGGCCAGTTCTCTTTGCCGGCGAGCTTCTGCGTATTCGCCCAGGAGCCCCAGCCGAGCATGGTGATCAGGCAGAAGACGATGGCGACAGGTACGGTGTTGACGACGAACATATCATGGCCAGGATGGCTGCCCCACAGTCTAGCAGGGTGCACCCCGCCTGCGCTTCGCGCCGTTAGCTTGTCGCCGTATCGGGCGCGCGCGGACGACGCAGAGCAATCGTCCGCGACACTTTGGGCAGGACGATGAGCGCGGCGCCGTACAACAGCAGCGAGAGAAACAGGGCGGCCTTGTGCTCCTGCTGGAGGTCGACAACGACCAGGCGCCAGGCTCCCAGCACCATCAGCCCGTAGCTGAGCGGCGCGAAACCATCGTACCGGGCCAGCAGCAGCGCCGAGCCCGCAATCACCGCGGTACGCAAGGTGGCGCAGAACGCGTGCGTGGCATCGGCGCCGAAAATCGAGTGATAACCGAAGGTCAGCAGCCCGGCGGCGAGTGCCGCGGAAAGCCAGACGAGCGCGGCGGCTTTGACCAGGCGGAGCGCTCGCGCGACCCAATCGGATGAATCGGCGCCCAGCGCGTAGCAGACGCCCGCCGCGGCGGCGCCTGCCCAGATCGCCCAATGCTCGCCAAAGCTCCAGGTGCGCGAACCCAGCAGCAATCCGGATGCCTGGCGGAGCGCCCCCGAAGCGCCGAGGGCCAGCAGCAGATAGATCCCGCCATGAACCTGAAGCGTCAGCCGCCCGAACACGCCGCCTGTCCAGAACGCAGCCACGGCCAGAACGCTCCAGGCGGCCGACGCCGTCATTCCTGTGAGCAGGATTCGGCTGCCCGCGATTGCCAGCAGAATTCCGAAGGTCGAATAGGTGTAGAAGTTGCGGCCGCGCTCCTGGCCGTGGTCGACCACGCGGAACGCGACCAGGTAGCAGGCGGCGGCGCAGGCGAGCATCAGCACGGCTAATGCCGGCGCGATAAGCGGATCATGGCGGGTTAGCCGCAGACCGCCCCCCACGCTGATCAGGAACGCAATCACGCATTGCGCGGTCTCGAAGCCGGTAAACGTGAAGCCGCGGAGCAGCGTGCGCACGATGGTGCTCGAAAGGTAGATCCCGAGCAGCGCCACTTGCGCACCGAGCAGTGCTGCGTTCGGAATCGGTGCATACGTTTCGGGAAGGCCGCGCTCGTTGGTCACCAGCCAGGTGACGAGCAATACCGCGAGATCTGCCGCGGTAGCGGTGAGCCAGCGCTCGCTGAGCCAGTGATTGAGGCAGGCCGACACCTCGACTGCGGCGGCAATCGCCAGGAAGACGAACGTGAAGGGCAGCGCGTCCCGCGTGGCAACGAGCAGCGCGCCGCTGGTCCCAAGCGCGGCCAGGGTGGCGAAAGTGGCGACGATCAGCAGGTCCTTCCGCCAGGAGACCGCGAACCCGAAAATGGTGAAGGCCACCAGCAGGAAGCCGGCTGTCCAGGTGGAGATGGCGTGGAAGCGTGCAGTGGCTTCGTACAGGAGCGGCGAAAGCACCAGTACGCTGGTGAGGCCGTGCAGGGCGGTCTCCAGGCGCTTTTCGGCCGGGGTGCGCGCGGCCCAGACGAGCCAGAGCATCGCGTAAACCAGGCCGGCGCCCACTCCGATGCCACGGGAGAAGGTGGCCGATTCCGTCAGCCAGCGAAGCAGGTAGGCGCCGGCGAGCCCGAACATCGCACGGCCGAAGATGGGGAAAAGAGAGTCGGCGGATCCGACCACCAGGGGAGCGGCGGGCGCAGGTTGCTCAGCCTTAGGCGCCATGGCACGCGACAAGCCCAGTTCCGATTCGAGACGCGCTACGCGCGCCTGAAGGTCGCGGACTTCGGCGACCAGCGCGTCCCACTCGGGTTGCGACACAGCAACCTCCTCAGGCCTTGTGAGCCTCGCTCTCCTGCCACGGGGGCAAGAGTTTGATCAGCACGAAGAAGATTGCGAAGGGCAGGAGCATGAGCGCGATCGCCGGCACCAGGCCCTCGCGGGTCACCAGTTCCATCTTGTAGCTTGTGTATCCCAGAAAGCTCTTGGAGAAGAGCTGTCCGCCG
>DATJYJ010000370.1:0-4010 GCA_035578025.1 Verrucomicrobiia bacterium | reverse complement strand
CCGCCGACTTGAAAAAAGCTCCCTTTCCTCCTGAAATCCGCGGGGATGATGAAGACATCCGGCAGAGGACTCAAAATATTCCGGCTTTGCCGCAACCCGCAGGATTGTCCGCCGCAACAGAACGCGAAAAGGCCACGCGCCGGCTCATTTCGGGAGAGCCTCGGATCTGTTCAGCGCGCTGCAAAATGCTCGTCGCAAACCAGGGCGCGGACACCAAGTTCCACCAGGGCACCGAGCACACGGGTGGCCGGATTCGGGCAGCCCGGGTAGTCACAGATATATTCTTCGAGCGTTTCTTCGCGACCGTCCGGGCCCATGATGCCCGTTTTGATGGTTATCTGAGGCACTGGCCGACAACCCCATTTTAGGGCTGCCGGCCAGTTTATGCCAATAGTGCCTGGCTCAGTCGCGGGCGAACGCCGCCGCAGCCTCCTTCTCGAGGTCGAGGTACTGCGCCTTCTCGACCGTTACGCCCACAGCGAGGATCGTCCCTCCAGTGAACTTCCCGGGGGACTTGTAGCCCTCGGCGACCGCGTCGCCGCTGTCGTAGCCGATGCAAAGGCCGTCGCCCGACAAGGTGAACTTGCCGATCTGCGCGCGCATCGGCCCTTCCGCCACGACCTGGTCGTTGACGTAGAGCTTAGTCTTGCCTACCGACTCGCGGTTGGGACCCGCGCCTTCCCGGATAAACTCCATACCCAGCGTGTACTTGCCGGGCTTCAGTTGCGGTGAGACGAACTTCTGTTCGGGCTTGAAGCCGAGGAAGTTGTACACATACTGCAACTTCTTGTCCGCAATGAAGAGCGCGTGACCGCCGAAGCGCGACCCGTGAGCGAAAATCACACCCGAGCAGTTCGGATCGACGATTTCGACATCGGCGAGGATCTTGTAGGAACGTCCCCGCACGCTGACGGCGACAGACTCCGGAACCGATGTCGTTCCCGGATAGTAGATGTACCGCTCGCGGGGCGCCTCCTCCGAGGGCCTTGGGTCGGTGAGGATCTCATAAGACAGGCGGTCGTCCAGTGGCAGAACCTGGTTCTTTTCCGCCTCCTCAAACCAGGCCTTGACCAGCGCTTCAACCTTCTCGGGATATCGCTTTGCCAGGTCCTTGGACTCGGAGCGATCCACGTCTACGTGATAGAGCTCCCACTGATCCTTGTCGAAGTGTCCCTGATTAGAGGGACACGGCGCATGAAGGGCCGAGATCTTCCAGCCGTCTTCCCACATCCCACGGGTGCCGAGCATGGCGTAGTATTGGCGTTTCTTGGCGGTCGGCGCTTCGGGGCTATCGAAGGTGTAACGCATCGACACGCCGGAGAGCGGATACTGCTCCACGCCCTTGTAGACCTTGGGCATTTCCAGTCCGCAGATGTCCAGGATGGTGGCGACGATGTCCGTGCAATGGTGATACTGGCTGCGGACTTCACCGCGCGCCTTGATGCCCTTGGGCCAGGAGATGACCAGCGGGTCGCAGGTGCCGCCCGAGTATTCCGAGTAGCGCTTGAACATCTTGAACGGCGCGGAGGTGGCCGTAGCCCATCCGGTCGGGTAGTGTCCGTAGGTGTCCGGGCTGCCGAGCTTGTCGAGCAGTTTCATGTTCTCGGACAGCTCATCGGGATAGCTGTTGAAGAACTTGTTTTCGTTGACCGTTCCGTTGGGGCTGCCCTCGCCGGACGCGCCGTTGTCAGCGGCGTAAAGGACAACGGTGTTCTCGAGCTGGCCGGTCTGTTCCAGGTAATCGATGATGCGGCCCACCTGCGCGTCGGTGTACTCCGAGAAGCCGGCGTAGACTTCCATCATGCGCGAGAAGAGCTTCTTCTCGTCGGCGTTGAGCGTGTTCCAGGGGCGCACGAAGTCGGCCGGGGACGCAACTTCGCTCGGCATGGGGTTAATCGGCGTGAGCTGGGTATCCGGCGGCAGAAGGCCCTTGGCGATCATGCGCGGCAGCACCCACTCGCGGTAGGCTTCGTAGCCGTCGTCGAACTTTCCCTTGTACTTGTCGATGTACTCCTTGGGCGCATGGTGCGGGGCATGGTTGGCGCCCGGGCAGAACCACATGTACCACGGCTTCGACGGGTTGCCGGCCTTCTGGTCCTTGATCATCTGCAAGGCCTGATCCGCCAGGTCCTTGGAGAGGTGGTAGCCCTGTTCCGGCCAATACGGCTGGTCGATGGCGTGGTTGTCTTCCACCAGGTCGGGATACCAGTTGTTGGTCTCGCCGCCAAAGAAACCGTAGAAACGGTCGAACCCCTTCTGAAGCGGCCACATCTTCTTGCTGGCGCCCGCGGCTGTGTCGGTTTCTGCGACGTTGTGGTGCTTCCCAAGCCAGAACGTGCTCCAGCCGCCGTCCTGGAGGATCTGCCCGACGGTGGCGCACTCATCCGGAATGTGACCGTTCGCGCCGGGATATCCCGTCGTTGCCTCCGAAATGCAGGCAAAGCCGTTGAGATGGTGGTTGCGTCCCGTCAGAAGGGTGGACCGGGTCGGCGAGCAGAGCGCAGTGGTGTGCCACTGCGAGTACATCAACCCGTTGTCGGCCAGTTTCTGCAGTGTCGGCATGTTGATCCGGCCGCCGAACGGCGACCAGGCGGCCATGCCGGTGTCGTCGTACAGGACGAACAAGATGTTGGGGGCGCCCTCGGGCGCTTTGGTTGGTATGTATGGCGTCCAATCGGGGATGGAATCGCGAACGTCGAGTTTGATGACGCCTTTAAACGGTTTCTTAGGCACTTTATTCTCCTATATGAGACGGACAGGGACGCTCCCTTTTGTCGTGACCGAACCTGCCGTGAAACGTGACTCGCGAGGCCAGAGTACCCGGCGCCCGCCGATTTGAAGAAAGCACTGCTTTCCCATGAAATCCGCCGGGGACGATGAAGACTCCCGGCGAGGGACTCAAAATATTCGATTCCTGTCTTGCAGCAACGGGAAGGATTGGCTGGCGGTAGGGGAAAGCGCGACTGCTCAAGGATCAATTCGGTCCGATGCGTGCCGGAGAGCTGCACGTCCGACCCGCGCGTTGGAGAATGCTGGGCAGGGGAATGGTCGCAGATGTACCCCACAAGCGTTTCTTCGCGACCGTCCGGGCTCTGGAAGGGCGTTTCGATGGTCACCTGAGGCGCCGGCAAAGTGCGCCCCCTACCTAGTCGACGGCGAACGCGGCCGCAGCCACCTTCTCGAGGTCGAGGTACTGCTCCTTCTCGACCGACACACCGACACCGAGGATCGTTCCGCCGGTGAATTTCCCGGGTGACTTGTGTCCCTCACTGACAGCGTCGCCGCTGTCATGGCCGCGGCGAGCATTTCGAGGGCCGTCGGACGTACGCAGCCAAGAAAGTTCTGAGTCGCTCGCCCGGTCCGGGCATCTCCACCGCGCTAAGCGATTGCGGCAGGCCGCATGCGGATGCACGGATTCAGGACCAGGAACGGATGAGAACCACACGATGCAACCGGAACTTCCACCGATATTGAACGCCTCCGAACCCACGCCGAAGGAGCAGCCCAAAATTGACGATAAGCTCCGGGCCAATTCGCCGCCGGGATTCCACTTACTGGCCAAACCCAGCGGATCCACCTGCAATATCGACTGCAAATATTGCTTCTTCCTGTCCAAGGAAGCGCTGTATCCGAACGACAAAAGCCGCATGTCGGTCGAGACGCTGGAAACTTACATTCGCCAGTTGCTCGAGTCGCACCGGGCTCCCACGGTCACCGTAGCCTGGCAAGGCGGAGAGCCGACATTGATGAAGCTCGAATTCTTCCGGCGCTCTGTCGAACTCGTCGAAAAGTATCGCAAGCCCGGCCAGACCGTGCAGCATACATTTCAAACCAACGGCATTCTTCTCGATGACGACTGGTGCGCCTTTTTTAAGGAACACGACTTTCTGGTCGGTCTCAGTGTCGACGGCCCGCGCGAAATTCACGATACGTATCGTGTCGACCGCGGCGGGCAAGGCACCTTCGACAAAGTCATGAACGGATGGCGTGCGCTGCGCCGGCACGGAGTC
>DATJYJ010000369.1:0-4301 GCA_035578025.1 Verrucomicrobiia bacterium | reverse complement strand
GAGCAGGAGCTGATCGCCTCGGCAAGGTCGGACTTCGAGCAGCTCCTCGCGGCATGGCGGAAGATTCAGCCCCTGAGTGCCGCCCACCAGCACGCGGAGGCATTCACCCTCTACGAGGTCGAGGGGATGCCCCCCGGCGATCGGCTGGACGAGACGCTAAAGACGCTGGTCGCCCTGGACAAGGAATTGGCCGACGCAAACTCCCGCAGTGCGGAGAGCACCGTCGCCGCGGTCTGGACCGGGGTGGCAGCGGTACTGATCCTGGCGTTGGCAGGCAGCGCGGCATTGGTCTTCTTCATCGTTCGCGGGGTGAATCTCAAATTGCGGAGCGCGGTGCGGGAGCTGAGTATGAGTTCCAAGCACGTCGCGGCCGCGGCATCGCAGATCGCTGTCGCGAGCCAGGGCCTGGCCCAGGGCGCTTCCGAACAGGCGGCCTCGCTCGAAGCAACATCTGCGTCGGCCGAGCAGATCCATGCCACCGCGGAACAGAATGCGAGCCATTCCCAGTCCGCAGTCGATCTCGTCTCGTCTACCCGAACCGGATTCGCGGAAGCCGATCGCTCGCTTGGCCAGATGGTACAGGCCATGGATGAAATCAACGAATCCAGCGGCAAAATTTCCAAGATCATCAAAGCCATAGACGAGATCGCATTTCAGACCAATATCCTGGCGCTGAACGCCGCCGTCGAGGCCGCCCGGGCGGGGGAAGCCGGCATGGGGTTCGCCGTGGTTGCCGACGAGGTGCGCAATCTGGCCCACCGATCGGCCCAGGCTGCCCGCGATACCACGGCTCTCATCGAGGAATCCGTCAGCAAATCGGCGGGTGGACGGGAAAAAGTGACGCAGGTGACAAGCGCCATCCAGGTTGTCACCGGCAGCGCCGGAAAGATCCAAACCCTGGTGGAAGAAGTATGCCTCGGAAGCCGGGAGCAGGTCCGGGGAATCGAGCAGATCGCCGAGGCCATGTCGCAGATGGACCAGGTGACCCAACGCACGGCCGCGAACGCCGAGGAAGGCGCCGCCGCCGCCCAGCAGCTCAGCGCTCAATCCTCCACCCTGGACCACATCGTCCAGGAACTGACCGGCCTGGTGCAATAAGCGGCGCGAGTGGGCCGGGCAAACGCATTTTGTCGTCCGCGCTGCCGGCCGTGAGACAAGCCTTCCGCGGCTCCCTATCGCTCCGCACCCATTCCGCCGATATACCCACAGGAGCAATTCATGACCGAAGTTTTCGCTCGTCCGCAGGCGCCCTGGGCCCTCCGGCTGCTGCCGCCCTTTCCGGCGATCGCCCATCGCATTCTGGCCCTGGCCAGCCGGGAAGACATCGATGTTCACGAGCTCGGCGACCTGGTCCGGATGGATCCCTCCTTCTCCGCGGAGTTGCTCCGGTTCGCCAACTCTGCGCTGTTCGGCGTCCGCCGCGAAGTCACCGGGCTGGCCCATGCCATCGTGATCGTGGGAACCGATCGCATCAAAACCATGGCCACCCTGGTGGCGGTGAACCGCATGGTCCGGTCCTCGGTGAGCGTCGGAGCCCTGCGCAAAGTTTGGATCCACAGCCTCGCCACCGCCCTGATCGCCGAAGAAGCCGCGAGAAGCACCCGCATCGAACGCGAGATCGCCTACACCAGCGGCCTGCTCCACAACCTGGGGACCCTGGGACTCATGTCCGCGTATCCCGATGAGTACTCCCGCATGCTGGAAGTCTCCGACGATTTCGGTTTCGATCTCCTCGAAACCGAGCGCGACCTCTTCGAAATCGAGCACTGCGTGGCGGGCGCCTACATCGCCGAGGATTGGGATTTCCCGCCGGAGCTCATCGCCGCCATCGCCACGCATCACGACCCGCCGGTGCGCGGAGACAGCAGCCTGGGCAACCTCATCAGGACCAGTTGGCGGCTGGGCGATGCGCTGGGTTTCGCCGCGTTCTCGCCCGCCCGCAAATGGACATGGGAGGAGCTGATCGCCTTCCTGCCCGGCACCGGTTGGTCCTGGCTGCGAGA
The DNA here is from genome assembly GCA_035578025.1 of Verrucomicrobiia bacterium. Lineage (GTDB taxonomy): Bacteria > Acidobacteriota > Terriglobia > Bryobacterales > Bryobacteraceae > Solibacter. The sequence goes on along the minus strand of DATJYJ010000369.1, from coordinate 2,298 downwards.
CTCACCCGAAACTGCCCGTGCCGAGCTCCTGACCCGCCTCGCCGCCGCCCCCGTCTGACCGCGCGTGGCGCGGACGCGCCTGCGAGCTCGATCGTTTTTCGTCGTCCGCGCACCGGCCGCAGGCCGGCAGGCGCCTTTACTGCCGGAAACCGCCGGCCACGAGCAGCCTCTCGCCCGTCACCCAACCCGCGTCGCCCGACGCGAAGAACACAGCCGCACGCGCCACGTCCTCGGGCTCGGCCACCCTCCCCAGGGGTGTTCGCTCTTCGACGCTCTTGCGGAACTCGCCGTCGGCGATTCCCGCGGCGCGCACTCCCTCGGTAATGACCACGCCCGGATTCAGCGAGTTCACGCGGATCTTCTTAGGCCCAAGCTCTTTGGCCAGCGCCACGGTGATCGCGTCCACCGCCGCCTTGGTCGCGCTGTAGACCGCCGCCGACCCGAGCGGCATGGGCCCTACCACCGAACTGATATTGATGATCGAGCCGCCTTCCGCGCCGATCAGTTTCACCGCCTCCTGGGTAGCCAGCAGCACCCCCAAGACGTTCAGGTCAAACTGCTTGTGGAAATGCTCGGGCGTCACGGCCTCGATGGGCCCGAACTCGTAAATGCCCGCGTTGTTCACCAGGATGTCCACCCTCCCGAATGCCGCCTTGGTCTCCGCGAAAAGCTGCGGGACGTCCTTCGGTTTAGAGAGGTCCGCGTGGACCGCGATGGCTTTTCCGCCGTTCGCCTGGATCTTCTTCACTACCCGGTCGGCGCCCTCCCGGCTGGTCGCGTAGTTGACCACCACCGAGGCGCCCTCCGCGCCGAGGTGCTCCGCGATGGAAGCCCCTATACCCTTGGACGCTCCCGTCACCACGGCGACTTTGCCTGCCAGTTTGTTCATTGCCCGATCCTCCTCATTGTGATATTTCGACAACTATCTAAATGATGAGACAGGCCCCCGCGCGGATTCCGTCAAATCCGGCGCGCTCAGAGTTTTTTCAATTCCGCCAGGTATGCATTCCAAACCGTGCGTTGAAATACCAGGTCTACAAATTTCCCGCGGCGCGTGGCTTCGATCAGCCCGCACGATTCCAGCTCCCGGAGGTGGTGCGACAGGGTGGCCGCGCTGATCGGGAACTCCTCCCGCAAATCCGAGCAGGCCGTGCAGCGGATGCCGGCGATCCGTTTCAGGATCTCGTAACGCCGCGGGTCGGCGAGCACGCGCGCAATGGCGCGCAGTTGGCGCTGCGGCAATCCGTCGGGCATTTCTTGCTTGTGCGGTTTCGACATGGCCGCCCACCAATATACAAGCATTGACCTGCGGCTATGATGGGGACAGTGAGACTCGACAAATGGCTCTGGGCCGCGCGCTTCTTCAAGACGCGATCGCTGGCCGCGCGCGCCTGCGAGCTTGGCCGAATCGAATCCAACGGACAGACCGCCAAGCCCGCGCGCGAGGTTCGTGCCGGCGACACGCTGCGGGTCAAGACCGAAGGCGGCGAGTTTCAGTTGGAGGTACTGGCCCTCAGCGAACTCCGTGGTCCCGCCTCCGTGGCGCAGACGCTTTATCGCGAGACGGAGGCGAGCCGGGAGCAACGGCTCAAAGCGGCGGAAGAACGCAAGTCGATGCCCCGCTTCGAAGGCGCCCGGCAGGGACGGCCGTCCAAGCGCGACCGCCGTCAACTCGGCCGTCTTCGCGGGTTATAGCTTCGCGAACTCGGCCTTCGCCTGCTTGAGAACCGGAATGGCGGGATCGGCATCCTTCCAGAGACCGAGAAAGTCCTGGTAAGCGGCTCGCGCCTTGCTCTTATCTCCCGACAAGGCGAACGCCCGGCCGATTTCGAGGCGCGCCAATGCGCCGATGGGATCGCTGTTCACGATCCCGCGATGATCAAGCACCTTCTGGAACTCGGCGGCTGCCGCGGAAGCCTGCCGCGCGGCCAGATATGCCTCGCCTCTCACGTAGACCGGATAGAGAGCCCCGAAGTTCGCGTGTATGGCCGCCCGCGGTTCGCCGAGTTCGTTGGGAACGGCAGCCTCCAGGATCCCGATAGCCTTGGCCGCGTCGCCGCGATCGAGCTCAATGCGCGCGCGAAGCGCCGGCAGGTAACTGAGCTGGACCGAGGTATCTTCAGGGAACCGCTTTGCCATCTCATTACCCAGTTCCAGCGATCGCGGCGTATCGCCAGCCAGCGCCAGCACGAAGGCAGCACCGTACAACACTACCCGGCCCCTGGAAAGCTGGAGCGCCGAGGTCGCCATGCGTCGTGCTACTGCCGCGTTCCCGAAGAAGGCTTCCCACAACGATCC
>DATJYJ010000368.1:0-6152 GCA_035578025.1 Verrucomicrobiia bacterium | reverse complement strand
TTATGGTTTTTTTGGCTACCCCCGCCGCGCTTGTGTGTAAATGCACAGGGGGCTAGTCTTTTGACTCAATTGCGCGCTGTGGAGTGGGTTAATGAGCAGCAAATCGGCCGACACGAAGAATACGCTTTATTGTTCCTTCTGCGGGAAGTCGCAGCATGAGGTGCGGAAGCTTATTGCTGGGCCGACCGTCTTCATCTGCGACGAATGCGTCGAGCTTTGCATGGATATCATCCGCGAGGAGCATAAGACGCATCTCGTGAAGTCGCGCGATGGCGTGCCCACGCCGCGCGAGATCTGCAAGGTGCTGGATGATTATGTGATCGGCCAGAGCCACGCCAAGAAGGTGCTGAGCGTGGCCGTGCACAACCATTACAAGCGGCTCTCGCACGCCACCAAGAACAACGACATCGAGATCGCGAAGTCCAACATCATGCTGATCGGGCCGACCGGCTCGGGCAAGACGTTGCTGGCGCAGACCCTGGCGCGAATCCTGGACGTGCCGTTCACCATGGCCGACGCCACCACGCTGACCGAGGCTGGCTATGTGGGCGAGGATGTGGAGAACATCATCCTCAAGCTGCTGCAGGCGGCGGATTACAACGTCGACCGGGCCCAGCGCGGCATCGTCTATATCGACGAGGTCGACAAGATCAGCCGCAAGTCCGACAACCCGTCGATCACCCGCGACGTTTCCGGCGAGGGTGTACAGCAGGCGCTGCTGAAGATCATGGAAGGCACCGTGGCCTCCGTGCCGCCGCAGGGCGGGCGCAAGCATCCGCAGCAGGAATTCCTGCAGGTGGACACCACCAACATCCTGTTCATCTGCGGTGGCGCCTTCGCGGGGCTGGAGAAGATCATCGCCCAGCGCGGCAAGGGCTCGGGCATCGGCTTCGGCGCCGAGGTGCGCGCCCAGGATGAGCGCAAGACCGGGCAGCTCCTGCGCGAGCTGGAGCCCGAGGATCTGCTGAAATTCGGCCTGATCCCCGAGTTCATCGGCCGTCTGCCTGTGGTCGCCACGCTCGATGACCTCGACGAGTCAGTGCTCATCGAGATCCTGACCAAGCCGAAGAACGCGCTGGTGAAGCAATATGCCCGGCTGTTCGAGATGGAGGGGGTCAAGCTGACCTTCACCGACGAGGCGCTGAAAGTGGTGGCCGGCCGGGCGATCAAGCGCAAGACCGGCGCGCGCGGCCTGCGTTCGATCATGGAGGCGATCCTGCTGACGACCATGTTCGACCTGCCTGGGCTGGATGGCGTGTCCGAGGTGGTGATCAATGGCGAAGTGGCCGAAGGCCGGGCCGAACCGCTCTATACGTACAGTGAAAAGCGCGCCGAAAGCGCCTCCTGACCAGGGTTTCCACGACGCGGCCCTTGCGGGCCGCCCCTGGATTGCCGATATTCGGAGCGTGGCCGCATGCGGCACGCATGGCTGCGCCTGGGCAGGGCAGACCATGAGACCTAGGGGATTTGGTAATGTCTGATGTAACAAAAACTGATTTGCCGATGGAATCGCTGGCGGTGCTGCCGCTGCGCGACATCGTGGTCTTCCCGCACATGATCGTGCCGCTTTTCGTCGGGCGAGAGAAATCCGTGCGCGCGCTGGAAAGCGTGATGAAGGACGACAAGCAGATCCTGCTCGTGGCGCAGAAGAACGCGGCGCAGGACGATCCATCGGCCGAGGACATCTACAGCGTGGGGACTGTCTCCACCATTCTGCAGCTGCTGAAACTGCCTGATGGCACCGTGAAGGTTCTGGTCGAGGGCATCAAGCGCGCCCGCATCACCGGCTTCAAGGAGACCGAGGATTATTTCGAGGTCATGGCCGAGCCCGTCGAAGAACGCGGCGACGACAGCAAGGAAGTGGAAGCGCTGAGCCGCACCGTGGTGGCGCAGTTCGAGCAGTACATCAAGCTGAACAAGAAGATCGCGCCGGAGGTGCTGGTCTCGGTCAACCAGATCGAATCGCCCTCCAAGCTTGCCGATACGGTGGCGAGCAATCTCGGCCTGAAGATTTCCGAGCGGCAGGAGCTGCTGGAGATGGACAGCACGGCCGAGCGGCTGGAGCGGGTGTTCAGCCACATGGAAGCCGAGATCGGCGTGCTGCAGGTCGAGAAGAAGATCCGCAACCGCGTGAAGCGGCAGATGGAGAAGACCCAGCGCGAATACTATTTGAACGAGCAGCTGAAGGCGATTCAGAAAGAGCTGGGCGAAGGCGAGGAAGGCAAGGACGAAGTCGCCGAGCTGGAGGCCAAGATCAAGGCGACCAAGCTCTCTAAGGAAGCGAACGAGAAGGCGATGGCGGAGCTGAAGAAGCTGCGCAGCATGAGCCCGATGAGCGCGGAAGCCACGGTGGTGCGCAACTATCTGGAGTGGGTCGTCGGCATCCCCTGGAAGAAGCGCAGCAAGATCAAGAACGACGTGATCGAGGCCGAGAAGACTCTCGACACGGATCACTTTGGCTTGGAAAAGATCAAGGAACGCATTGTCGAATATCTGGCGGTGCAGGCGCGCAGTCCGAAGGTGAAGGGGCCGATTCTCTGCCTCGTCGGCCCGCCGGGCGTGGGCAAAACCTCGCTGGGCAAGTCGATCGCCAAGGCCACGGGCCGCCAGTTCGTGCGCATGTCGCTTGGCGGCGTGCGGGACGAAGCGGAGATCCGCGGGCACCGGCGCACCTATATCGGCTCCATGCCCGGCAAGATCATCCAGGGCATGAAGAAGGCGAAGACCTCGAATCCGCTGTTCCTGCTTGACGAGATCGACAAGCTCGGCGCCGACTGGCGCGGCGATCCGGCCTCGGCGCTGCTCGAGGTTCTGGATCCGGAACAGAACGCCACCTTCGCCGATCACTACCTTGAGGTCGACTACGATCTTTCCGACGTGATGTTCGTGACGACAGCGAACTCTTTGCACATGCCGCAGCCGCTGCTCGACCGTATGGAGATCATCCGCATCCCCGGCTACACCGAGGATGAAAAGGTTGAGATCGCGAAGCGCCATCTTCTGCCCAAGCAGTCGGAAGCGCATGGGCTGAAGAAAGACGAATGGTCGGTCTCCGACGATGCGCTGCACGAGCTGGTGCGCACCTACACACGCGAGGCAGGTGTGCGTAACCTGGAGCGCGAGATCGCGACCCTGGCGCGCAAGGCGGTGAAGGACATTGTCACCAACAAGACGAAGAAGGTGACAATCACCAAGAGCAATCTGGAGAAATTCTCCGGCGTGCCGAAATTCCGGTTCGGCGAGACCGAGTCGGAGGACATGGTGGGCGTTGTCACTGGCCTGGCCTGGACCGAGGTGGGCGGCGATATCCTGACCATCGAGAGCGTGCTGCTGCCCGGCAAGGGCACGATCAAGCAGACCGGCAAGCTTGGCGATGTGATGCAGGAAAGCGTGCAGGCGGCGTATTCCTATATCCGCTCGCGCGCGGTGCAGTTCGGCATCAAGCCCCCTTATTTCGACAAGCACGACATCCATGTGCATGTGCCCGAAGGTGCGACTCCGAAGGACGGCCCCTCCGCCGGCATCGCCATGGCGACCACGATTGTAAGCGCCATCACGGGGATTCCGATTCGCCGCGATATCGCCATGACCGGTGAGATCACGCTACGTGGGCGCGTGCTGCCCATTGGAGGGCTAAAGGAAAAGCTCCTGGCTGCATTGCGCGCAGGGCTGACCACCGTCATCATCCCGAAGGACAACGAGAAGGATCTTGTTGAAATTCCTGACAACGTGACCAAGGGACTCAAGATTGTTCCTGTATCTCACGTCGATGAAGTCATCGCGCTGGCGCTGGTGCGCAAGCCCGAGCCGATCGAGTGGGAGGATGCGCCGGCAGAAATCAAGCCGGCAACCGAGGGAACGGTGGCGTCCGGACTGCCGCATTAAAAATTGGCAGTGTTTGACGCGAGAGTCCGAACGTGGCTATCAACGCGCGCCGAATCTTCTTTGGCGCGCCCGCCAATTTGCGGACATTTGTACTGAATTTTCACAACTGGGAGCTTTAGCCCGTGAATAAGAATGACCTGATTGCCGCCGTGGCGGATGAGACTGATCTGTCCAAGGCCAAGGCCGCCGAGGTTGTCGACGCTGTCTTCGGGGCGATCGAGAAGTCCTTGAAACAGAAGGAAGAAGTTCGCCTGGTTGGGTTTGGCACGTTCGCCACCACCGAGCGTGAGGCTTCCAAGGGCCGTAACCCCCGCACTGGCGAGGAAATCGACATCCCGGCTTCCACCTCTGTCCGCTTCAAGCCGGGCAAGACGCTGAAAGACTCGGTCAACTAAGCAGCAATGGGCGTGGACGGGAATTTTCCGTCCACTTTTCGGGCGGTTAGCTCAGCGGTAGAGCGTCTCGTTTACACCGAGAGGGCCGGCGGTTCAAATCCGTCACCGCCCATTCCCAGCCAAGCTAATTTTGTAGTGCAGCCTTTCTCTAAATAGACTCTTCATTGCCTGTCATGCGCTTGACGTTGAGCGATTAGAATATTACACGGCCCACACACTGATTTGCGGGTGTAGCTCAGTTGGTTAGAGCGCCGGCCTGTCACGCCGGAGGTCGCGGGTTCGAGCCCCGTCACTCGCGCCAGTTGTCATTCATCGCCTCAGCAAGGGGCGTCAGCTTCACCGTAGCGTAGTCTTGACCTTGACGTGTCGCGGTGCGACACGGCGGATGACCAACTGTGAGCTGGGCGCCATTCCTGTCCGGCGCGAGCAAGGAGATGAGCAGGTGCAGATAGCCCTTTCGCAATATTTCCCCATCCTTGTTTTCGTGGCCATCGCCGCCCTGCTCGGGCTGGCCTTCGTCTTCGGATCGCTCTTCGCGGCGCGGCAGAAGCCCTACGCCGAAAAACTCTCCGCCTATGAATGTGGTTTCGACGCCTTTGGCGACGCGCGCCGGCGTTTTGATGTTCGCTTCTACCTGGTGGCGATTCTCTTTATCATCTTCGACGTTGAAGTTGCCTTTCTGTTTCCCTGGGCTGTCAGCCTGGCGCGGATCGGGGCTGTCGGATTTTTCTCGATGCTCGGCTTTCTCGGAGTCTTAACTGTCGGCTTCGTGTACGAGTGGAATAAAGGCGCGTTGGATTGGGAGTAGCCGCATGAGCATGGTGAAGGACGCCACGCAGATTGCCTGGAACCGCGAGCATCTGCCCCCTGGCTCTGACCAGGATGCGGTGATCAAGGGGATTGCCGGCGAGATCGCGGGTAAGGGGTTCGTCATCGCCAACCTGGACAAGGTGGTGAACTGGGCGCGTACCGGCAGCTTGTGGCCGATGACCTTCGGCTTGGCCTGTTGCGCGGTGGAGATGATCCACGCCTACATGCCCCGCTACGACCTCGACCGGTTCGGCATCATCCCGCGCGCCTCGCCCCGCCAGAGCGACGTGATGATCGTCGCCGGCACGCTGACCAACAAGATGGCCCCGGCTCTGCGCAAGGTCTATGACCAGATGCCGGAGCCGCGCTGGGTTATCTCCATGGGCAGCTGCGCCAATGGCGGCGGCTATTACCATTACTCCTACTCCGTGGTCCGCGGCTGCGACCGAATCGTGCCGGTTGACGTGTACGTGCCCGGCTGCCCGCCCACCGCCGAGGCGCTGGTTTACGGGATCATGCAGTTGCAAAAGAAAATCCGCCGGACAGGAACGATTCTCCGTGGCTGATGAAACCAACCAGGCTGTGCCTGAGGCCGCGCCCCCGGCCGATACCGAACTCGACGTTGTCGCTGCTCTTCCCGGTGTGCTGAGTGCGCGCCGCGATTGTGGTGAACTGGTCGCCGTCGCCGCCCGCGACTCGGCGGTTGCCCTGTTCACAACGCTGCGTGACGCGCATGGCTTTGCCCAGGTCATGGATGTCTGCGGTGTTGACTACCCCGAGCGTCCGGCGCGCTTCGATGTCGTTTACAACCTGCTCTCCGTGACGCGGAACGCCCGGCTGCGCGTGATCGTGCAGACCGACGAGGCGACTCCGGTCGATTCGGTCTCCGGGATCTGGCCGGCCGCCGGCTGGTGGGAGCGTGAGACCTGGGATCTGTTCGGCATCCGCTTCAACGGTCTCGCCGATCACCGCCGCATCCTCACCGATTACGGTTTCGAGGGGCATCCCCTACGTAAGGATTTTCCGCTGACCGGGTATGTCGAAGTGCACTACGACACCGAG